>JAHJDR010000297.1 GCA_018812345.1 bacterium
CGATCTTAGGGTTACTATATTTGTCGCAAAAGCTATTCTCAACACTCTATCATCATCACTGGCTAGCGATTTTGCCTTTGCAGATAAAGGAAGCAATAAAAACATGAATATGATGATATAAATATGCTTCATAAAACAGTTTTATCAATCAGCCTTCTCATAGCACTTATTATTCTGTCTATTCTTTGCTGATCAATGCGATATTTGCTGGTTAGATCAAATAGTCGTGTGAGATCTGCACTTTTGCTTGATATGCCTGTGTCTGTTTTAAGTATTGCTAATTCAAACAGAACTCTTAAATAGACTTCGCCACCGAGCATCATTGCGTTTATTGTTGTTGTTTCGGGTTTTTCATGAAAAGTTTTTCTTATGCTTGCTGGAATAAAACCAAAACAAATTGAAAGAATATCTGATGATGAAAATACCGCAGCATCTGTGCGTACACCTGTTATTTTCTTGCTAGCTGTTACTCCAGAAACATCTTCGTAAATATCGCTTAAAAGTTGAAGGATGGGTGTGCCTTCTCCTGGTGCGTGTGGAGGGACAAAACGCATCACGTCAGTAGCTAGCTCATATTTATTAGCAACTGTCACAATAGCATCTCTGATAGCTTCAATGGTAAAAGCCAAGCTAACACGTGAATCTACCGTTAATTGATGAATATTAGATGAGTCCGCTTTTAACACACCCACATTAACTGTTTGATGTCCAAAGATGTCCGTATCGTCTGTAATAAATCCCAAAGCTTTGCCATCCCAACCAAATCCAAACTCATTTTGAATTAGCGCTATTGCTCGTGCTGGTGGTGTTTCAACAAAATCAATATCGGCAACAGCTTGCACAAACATTTGTATGGCATTGGCGCCTTCCCAAGGCTGAGCAGCGTGTGCAGCTTTACCAGATACATCAATGCGTAATACATGCTTTTTTGATTCGTCTTTGTATTGATCAAGAACTGTTAAGCTTTGCCCAAGTGTTTTCGTTAAATGCTGCAAAAGTGTTTCAAGTTCGTCTTTTGAATCAGATGAAAAAACAGCCTCAAGTTTAGATGGTACTAAATTGGCCCTATTGTCACCTGTTGATAGAGAAACAACTTCTAATGCATGTTCTGTAACAGAATACCGCTCACAATCTTTTGGTAAAGTTCCAGATCCATTCATTTCTATACGAACAAGCCCCTGCTCAAAAACATAGGGAAACTCGCCATCTGGAATAAGTGTTAAATACGGATTGCCAAACATACGTTTATAGGCATCCATTCCTTTTTTTGATCCAGTCTCCTCAGAAAGGGAAAACAAAATTCGTATTTTCTTTTTTTTGTCAAAGGGAACTTCTTTGAGCGCAGCCAGCGCAAATAATACGGCAATAGCAGGACCTTTGTCGTCTTGAACACCTCGGCCAGTTAATAACCCACTTTCATCTATGTTCAGGTCAAAAGGTCCATGACCACCCCAAAGCTTGGGATCACCAGCAGGCACAACATCTAAGTGTGGTACAATAAGTATCACTTCTTCACCTGAACCGATTTCTGCGAATCCAAAATAACCATTTTCATCGCGAAACGTGTTTAACCCTAGATCGCTGGCAATTGCTATGGCACAATCTAACACATTGCGAACATCTGGTCCAAAGGGAGCTCCTTGTTCAGCATTGGCTTCATTAGAAACAGAAGGTATGCTTATTAATTTGCTAAGGGCCTCTATTATAGCCGGTATACTGAGATAATAATTAAATAAACTCGCTACCAACGATGGCTGAAGAGGTTTGTATGTTTGGGATTTCTTCAGTAAAGCTTTTTGTGGTAACACGGGTGTGGGAGCGGAGTCATGATTTCTTGTCTGTGACATACTCATAACATCACTATTGGCTTGGCCTGAGTTATTCTCTAAGCTGGTCATTCCTGGTATTTCAGATTGATTTAAACTGACAGATTGCGGGGCAATAACTCCTGGCTTTGACCAATAAGGAAAACCATATTGTTGAACTAAGGCTAATGTTCTTTCGTTTATAAAATCAGTTGTAGTCCTTGGCGCTATGGTCAGACCACAGGACATCATAGTTTGTGCCTGCATTGTAGAAACATCAGCAGGAACTGGCAAAGCTGATACTATATTATTATATTTAATAAACATAACATAAAAGCTACAGGTTATAACATTGAACCAACTATTATGCCATAAAACCTGTTCTAAGTTTTAAAAACAATGCTCACAGCATCAAGTTTATTAATAAGCATAATCTCTTTTGTTTTGTTAATAATATTAAGGTAATATGGATATAGCGTGCGTAGGGTAAGTGAAAAAATACAAACAAAAGCAAATCCCAAAAGAGCTATAGCTTGAATATTAAAGTATACACCAGCAAGCAATAACACAGATGCAATCATAGATAAAAATTGAGCCTTACCAATGGTCTCATTAACGCCGTATTTATTAGCACATCTTGCATACACTCGAGATAAAAAAACAGGTGGGGCACGCATAATAAAAAAAACAATCGCCCATGATGTGCCAATACCAAAATAAAGAGAAAAGTTTTTACTTATAGGTATAAAAAGAAAATACGTCCCAAATAATGTAATCAGATTTGCGATATATAGGATTTTAAGTTTACGTTCCATAATTGTATCGCCTACTTACCTATGCACTCCCCATGCCATCTTTTCAATATTTTTTTACACAATATTTACAACAACTTGCGTCCAATTTATGACACACTTGTTTATACAAAAGTGTAAAGTGTAAAGCTAGGTTTA
>JAHJDR010000298.1 GCA_018812345.1 bacterium
AAGCTCAGGCTCTGGTTCAAGCTCTGGCTCTGGTTCTGGTTCAAGCTCTGGCTCTGGTTCTGGCTCAAGCTCTGGCTCTGGCTCAAGTTCAGGTTCTGGCTCAAGTTCAGGTTCTGGCTCAAGTTCAGGTTCTGGCTCAAGTTCAGGTTCTGGCTCTGGTTCTGGTTCAAGTTCTGGTTCTGGTTCTGGAGAATTCCAATCAAAAATGGGACTTGGAGCAGCACGCCCTACTTTTGGGGATGGCTTTTCACTAACAGCACCAAGCTCATCAGACAGAATGGCCACAGGCGTCAGTTTTAACACAGAAAGAAGTGGTGTGCCTACAGAAGAAGAAGAGTGGGATGGATTTGTGGTTTGGAGAGGGTTTAAGTATGAGTTTAAAAAAACAGATGTTAGTCGCGCAGAACAAGTATTAAATGATGGGGCTCTGTATAACACGCTATTTAATGATAGCCATGAAATACATTCAGTAAAGAACTATATTACTAGTGAACATGTCACTGGTAATGTGTCTGCCTTAACCTCAAATCATCTTGAGTTCACTCTAGAAATGGAATTTGGCAAAAACACGTCTACTGCCAAATCTTTTTCTGCAGACATGTTTGGCACGTTTCTTATTTATAATAAGAAATACATAGCGCACAAGAAAATCACACAAACTTTTTCATGCACAGGGGGCACAACAGCCTGCACAGGAAGTATCGATAATGGCAAAGCTATAGAAATAGATGATCAGAGCCTGTTTGATAATTTTGATAAGAAAACGGTGCTCTTAAGAGGCATGGACATGGAATATACTAATGCTAGCAAACATACAGAATTAAACACTCTTTATGAAAGCATATGGCTCTGTGATGATGACAGTGAAAGAACGCATATCTGCTGGAAAGCCCATATGCGGGGTCAATCCTCAAAACCAGATTACAATGTAACCATAAGAGCCCTAGTTCTGGCCTATGATTCAAGCAAAGTAAAAGTTGAAAGAGTTTCATGGGAAGACGCGCTTAATAATAATTCCAGCTCGTGCGTCTTTGATGGAGGTTATAATGATAATCATTACGATTGTGCAAAACAAGCCTCGACAAAAACAAATAGCGAAACAACAACCATTGGTTTTAGAAGCGCGGGCTTTGATAATGCTTGTAATTTTCAAGTCAGCAGTATTCATTTGAACGCCTGGTATTTCGATTATTCATCTAAGTATTATGTATTTGAGGGTGGTATCTGGAATAATGAAAACAACTTAAGTTGTAAACCAAACAAGACAGTAAACGCAATTATTCACTGTCATGATAATTCAGTTTGTAGAATGAAATCTGATTTTGAATATAATAATGCATCCCATGGTTATATTAATGAATTATGTAACAATTCCAATAATCACTGCTCCGCTTATTATCCCTCAGATTTCCAACAATATGATGCTGATGGTGATGGTTTCACTGGCGATGAGGATTGTGACGATCGTGACCCGAGGGTATATCCGAATGCGGAGGAGCTAGAAAACGGGATAGATGATGACTGTGATGGAGAGATTGATGAATAATTAGTACGATCGCTTAAGCATTACTTCTTATACAAACACCAATTCTGCTGGCAACGCATTTTTTCCATGTCTTTAATCAAAACAGTTTGGTTATCTGTCAGCTCATTTTCTTTTTTGTTTTGCACAAGCAAATAATCAATTCCTCTCAGATGTTTTTCCCCATCAAACTCCCAGGGAAACCAGTCTGGAGGCCCTAAAGATGCCTTGCCTCGCTGATAAGCAATGGGGAGGTGTTTGGTGTAACGCGCCCAAAACTGCGTATTAACACCCTCGTTATCAATTGTATAATACAGGGGCGTAAAATGTGTTGCCCGAAACATTTTGGCAAAATAGTCTGATTCATTGTGATGCATCAATGACAACATGACCTTATGTTTGGGCACCGAGTGAATTAACGCTAGAGCGGGTTTAAGCTCTTGATTAAAAAGACACACGCGTCCAGCAAACTGACTAAAAACTAATAAACAACATATGAGCAACGCATATTTTTTTAAGGGCGTATTAACACGGGACCAGGGCAACAAAGCCAAACACAATGCCAAACTAAAAGCGATGAAACGAAAATTAATAAAAGTCACTTCGGTTGGCTTGTAAAGGCCCCATGGCATAACACAGCAGATAAGCAAAAGGAGCCAAATGCTTAACAGGGGCTTGTGTGGTTTTATAAGTGTCTTGGTTTTAAAAAACCAAAAACCCAAAACTAAAAAGAGGCCACTATGAAACAATAAAGGCAAAAGACGATAAGGGCCCACAAGGTTCCACAAAAAATAATTGAGCACTACAGGTGGATCACTCCATTTGAGATCAAATAAAGAGTTAATAAATTCAAATCCAAAACGACCCTTTTGAGCTTGCACTAAATCAAGACCAGACAAAGCCCCTAAATGACCTCCAAAAATGCCGCCCCAAAGCAAACTCAGAGAAACAACAAATAAAATCACAAAAAAACTTAATACAAAAACGCGCTTTTGCCGTACACACACAGAGTGAATAAAAACAAAAAGCAGCAACAAAAACCCACTCATCACATGTAAAAGACTCATGCCCAATACACTCAACCCCAAAACGATCATCTCTTTTTTGTTCCCTGCCTCGCTAAGCCGCAAATACACTGACACTGCTAAGAGGAAAAAAGGCAGGCAAAAGGCAAAAGATAAAAAACCCATGCACAAAGCCCCATTCCAAACAATTAGCTGCGCCAGTATAGCTAACCATGCGGGAGAATCCTTGCCATGCACGGTTTTCATTAAATGATGAAAACTCATAAATACAGCGACAACATAAACACTCAAAAGAATTTTCAAAGCCACATGAATACTAAATAACGACACTAAAGATAGAAGAAGATAATAAATACTATAATAACTATGAAACCCCTCAGGCAACATATACCAGGCATGGTAAATGTGATTTTGATGACTTTGCAAATTTTTCCAAATCGAAACAATGGCCAAATGTTGGGGCAAGTCTTGAAAGGGAAAATAATTTGTGCACCAAATGAGAACAAGATTAAGAAAAATAAATAAAAAGAAAGGCCATGAACTTAAAAGACAATGTCCAGAGAGTATTTTTTTTTCATTCATCATTAGCTTTTGTTCCTTAAAACAAAGTAGAAACAAAGGCAAAAAGTTCCTCTCAAAATGAGAATTGTCTGTTCATTATTGACTCAGGAATAACCTGATA
>JAHJDR010000299.1 GCA_018812345.1 bacterium
ATCGAATAATAAAAAGCAGGAGTAGTATCATGTCATTGACAAAAGAAGAAAAACAGGAAATTATCAAAAAATTCGGCAAAGGTGAGAGCGACAGCGGTAGAGCTGAAGTTCAAATCGCAATTTTATCATCGCGCATTGTCTACTTAACAAGCCACTTTAAAACGCACAAGAAAGATCACTCTTCTCGTCGTGGTTTGATCAAACTGGTTAACCAAAGACGCCGCTTGCTCACTTATTTGAAAAAACATAATAAGGGCAGCTACCAAAAGATCATCGGCGATCTTGGTATCAAAAGATAAAACACACACCTTTCAAAATTAAATAACAATATAAGCGGGAACTGTTTCCGCGATAGGAGAAGAGTATGAGTACTCATGAAGTTCGTTGCCAATTAGGTAACTCTGAAATTATTATAGAGACCGGCAAGATGGCAAAACAAGCGGGTGGATCAGTAATCGTTCGTTCCGGTGATAGCATGGTTCTTGTTGTTGCAACATCAGCAGCTAAACCAAAAAATGATTGTGATTTTTTGCCTTTAACGGTTGAATATTTAGAAAAATCATTTGCTGCTGGAAAAATTCCAGGCGGTTTTTTTAAACGTGAAGGAAGACCTTCTGAAACAGCCATTTTAACATCTCGTTTTATTGATCGTCCCATAAGACCATTATTTCCTGATCATTATTACTATGACACGCAAGTCATCACAACAGTGCTTTCTGCTTGTGGTAAAAATCCACCAGACATGTTGGCTATGATTGGTTCTAGTGCGGCTCTCATGCAATCTGACATTCCCTTCAAAAAACCAATTGCAGGTTGTCGTGTTTGTCGTATAGATGGAAAATTAGTTGTTAATCCATCTCTCGAAGAGATCGAATGCAGTGACTTGGAACTCGTTGTTGCCGCCTCAGAAGATGCGGTTGTTATGGTTGAAGGTGGTGCTAATCAAGCTAAGGAAGAAGATCTTTTAAAAGCCATTACCTTTGCTCATGAATCCTTAAAACCAGTGATTCAAATTCAAAAAGAATTACAAGCCATGTGTGGCAAACCCAAACGCGAAGTCATTGTGCCAGAAACACGTGCTGATATTACTGAAGCAGTTCTTTCCTGTAAGGGACAAGTTGCTGAGGCCTTAGGTATCAAAATAAAACAAGACCGCTATGCACGACTTGATGAAATCAAAGAAGAATTAAAAGAAAAACTTCTTAATGATGAATCAACATATGCACATAAGCTTCAACTGAATAATGAATTTCAGGACGTTAAATCACAGCTCATGCGTGCCACAATTCTCAATGAAAAGAAACGCATTGATGAGCGGGGTTTAACAGACATTAGAAATATCTCTAGTGAAGTTAAACTTTTACCACGGGCACATGGTTCAGCTTTGTTCACACGAGGTGAAACGCAAGCTCTGGTAACCTGCACATTAGGTTCAGGCGATGATGAACAAATTATTGATGGTTTACTACATGAGTATAAAAAAAGATTTATGCTCAATTATAACTTTCCAGCATTTTCTGTTGGTGAAGTAAAACCTCTTCGTTCACCAGGTCGTCGCGAAATTGGCCATGGTCATTTAGCGGAAAGAGCTTTAACAAGCTTATTGCCTGATGGCGAAAGTTTTCCTTATACAATACGTATCGTTTCTGAAATATTAGAATCTAATGGTTCTTCTTCAATGGCCACTGTTTGTGGTGGTTCATTAGCCATGATGGATGCTGGCGTGCCTTTGAAAAAAGCCGTTGCTGGTATTGCCATGGGTTTAATCAAAGATGATGACAAATATGCTATTTTGTCTGACATCCTCGGTGATGAAGATCATCTTGGCGATATGGATTTCAAAGTCACAGGAACTGATGAAGGTGTAACAGCCGTTCAAATGGACATTAAAATTGAAGGTATCACTACTGAAATTATGGAAAAAGCTCTTATGCAGGCCAAAGAAGGGCGTATGCATATTTTAGGTAAAATGAATGAAACCATGACAGTTGCTAGAGAAGAACTGCCAGAGCACGCACCTAAAATGAAAGCTTTTAAGATCAGTATTGCTAAGATTAAAGATGTTATTGGTCCTGGTGGCAAAATCATTAAAAGCATTGTTGAAGAAACAGGTGCCAAAATTAATATTGAAGATGATGGCACGGTTAAAATCTTTGCTAGTGATGGTGCGAGCCTCAACAAAGCCATAGATCTTGTGAATGCCTACAGTGAAGAAGTAAAAATGGATACAATTTATCAAGGCACTGTAAAGAAAATCACAAATTTTGGTGCGTTTGTAGAAATTCTACCAAAAACAGAAGGTTTGTTACATATTTCTCAAATAAGTAATAAACGTGTTGAATATGTAGAAGATGTACTGAGAGAAGGCGAAAGCGTTCGTGTTAAAGTCATCAACATAGACAACATGGGTAAAGTCAAATTGACTATGAAAAACTTAGAAGACTAGAATCTTCTCTTGTAATGACAAATTAACCTCTAATAAGATGTCTTTATGAAAAATAAATTGCCAGAAAATCAAAAAACAATAGCTCTTTGGCTCATGATACTTATGATGGCCATTACTGTTTTTGTTCTCACAGCTAAACATAAAACAACTGATAAGCATATTTCCTTTAATGAACTTATCACTGCTATTGAAAAGAATGAGGTTAGCACTTTAAAAATTCAAGAAGACGAATATAGTGGTAAATTCAAAACTGATTTCAAAGATGGGGTCGATTTTATTACAATCGGCCCCATCAATTCTGAACAAGTTTTCGAGCTTGTTAAGAAATCAGATGCTGTTATTGAATATGAAAAGCCAAAAGGAGCTCCTTTTTGGCAACAATTGTTTCTCTATTTACCCATTCTCATCGTTATTGGTTTTTTCTTTTATATTTTTCGTTCTATGCAAGCAGGTGGCGGCAAAGCCTTATCATTTGGCAAGTCACGTGCCCAGCTACTAAATGAGAGTTCCCGTAAAGTTACTTTTCAAGATGTGGCTGGCGTAGAAGAATCAAAAGAGGAATTAGAAGAAATTATTCAATTCTTAAAAGAACCGCGAAAATTCACAAAATTAGGAGCACGCATTCCCAAAGGCGTTCTTCTTATGGGTTCTCCTGGTACAGGAAAAACATTATTAGCTCGTGCCGTTGCTGGAGAAGCGAGTGTCCCTTTTTATTCAATATCAGGCTCTGATTTTGTGGAAATGTTTGTCGGTGTTGGGGCCTCACGCGTGCGCGATTTATTTGAACAAGGCAAGAAAAATGCTCCCTGCATCATCTTTATTGATGAAAT
>JAHJDR010000300.1 GCA_018812345.1 bacterium
TCAAAAATACCTTCAAACATGTCAGAGACAATATCAGCCACATAGAGAAACGCTGCTTTTTCCAAACCTATATCCACGAAAGCAGCCTGCATACCTGGTAAAACCCTATTGATTTTTCCCAAGTAAATATTACCTGCCACCTGCATTTCTGTATCACGTTCAATTGCCAGCTCTGCCAGCACACCCTTTTCCAGAGTTGCAATACGCGTCTCTCCGGGCGTGACATTCATAATTAATTCGTTAGCCATTTTATTTCCTATTATAATCAGTTGGCTAGAATGGAAAGGTTGGGATAAAAAAGAAGTGCGTTAAAAAACGCGCACGCACTTTCAGCTCGGCATAGATTGTCGCTCAACAACGTGCTACAAAAATAAAAAAAACTTTTTAAAACCTTTATCTTCCATTCACTCTCTATTGGAGAGTCGGATACCAACTTTTTTTATCATTAATTCTTTTATTTCATCGTGTGCGACTTGAGCAAGAGCAGCCAAAACATTAATGGGTTTAAGACTACCCTGCTCATCACAGCCTAATGAAAAATATAAAATTTTATCTTCCGTTAATCTTGTTTGTTCTAAATCCAAATAAGTCTTCAAACTTACTTGTTTAACGCGACCTGTTTTCTTCGATCGCTTTTTGTTTATTAATAAATCCTGACCTTGGGCCATGGCTGCTAATGATTGTCGTACTCCCTGAATGACATCAGCATTGTCCACAGAGCTAAGATCAACTTCATAATCAACTGCTGCTGTTATAGAATAAAGCGATGGGGTCCTTAAGTCAACATATTCAGCAGTCAGTATTTCAATCCCTTGAGGCAAAGCATTATTCATTTTCTTAATAAAATCATCAGTTTGAACATCATCACAGAGCACCAAGTCAAAATATTCCCACAAGCTCTCAATACCAAGAGAGAGGGCAAAACCCATGGCCATTTTTATCTGCGGGTGAAAACCTTCACTATAGGCTATCTTATAATTATTACGTAATATCGCTCGCTTAAGAATACTCATGAGCTCTAAGTGCCCATAAAATATAGACCAATTTGTCTTTGAGAATCTTACTCTGAGTTTAAACCTATTGATTTGTGGATCGTGGATCGTGGGTCGTGAATCGTAAGAAAAAGTTTCTTTGGTCGTTAGTCTTTGGTCTTTAGTCTTTTCCTCATAGATTCTGTTTTTCACATCCTTAAAATCACAAACACCGCATTTCACGCACTTCTCTCGAGAACAGTCGGGGGTAAAAGCTTCTTCTTTTGCTTTTTCATATTCTTGCCACAAAAAGTCCTTACTCATTTGCACAAAAAGATGATCCCAAGGAAACAACTCCTCTTTATTGCGCTCTCGGGAAACATAGAAATCAAGATCAACACCCAACTCTTCTATGGCCTGCATCCACGTATCGTAATTAAAGTGTTCCTTCCATTGATCAAAGCGACACCCTTTTTCATAAACATTAACAAGCAAAGAACTCAGTCGACGATCTCCCCGCGAAAAGAGCCCTTCAATCACAGCAGCTTTTAAATCATGATATTTTAGTTTTATTGATCGGTATTTGAGATGAGATTTTATCAGATCCAATTTCCGACCAGCTTCATCTCGTGCCAATTGCCCAGCCCATTGAAAAGGGGTAAAGGGTTTTGGCACTAAAAGTGATAAACCTATATTAATGGTAATGTCAGGTCTATACTCACGACCAATGTTGTAGGCTTTTGCTGTTTCTTCTGTAATCCCCAATAAATCGTCATCTGTTTCAAGAGGCAAACCAAACATGTAATAAAACTTAATGAGACGATACCCATTACTAAAGGCATTACGGCAGGCCTTAAACAAATCTTCACAAAGATTACCCTTATTAATCACGCGCCTCATCCGCTCAGAACCAGCTTCCGGGGCTATTGTGAATCCTGTTTTACGTACTTTTGCAACACTTTTAACCATTTCTTGAGTCAGGGTTTCTGTGCGTGTTGCCGGAACGGCTAAAGAAATATTCTTGTCTGCTAATTGTATATTCAGCTCTTGAGTAAGAGGCACAATGTTTTGGTAGTCACCGGCAGATAATGACAAAAGAGAAATTTCATCCATGCCTGTCTTTTCAACAGCATCAAGAGATAATTGAAGTGCTTTTTCTGGTGATCTCTGGCGAACAGGTCTTTCGACAAAACCAGCCTGACAAAAGCGACAAGATCGCGCGCAACCACGCTGAATTTCAACACCAATGCGATCATGAACAAGGCGTGCATTGGGCACCACAAGCTTTGTTGGATAAAAAGACTCTGATAAGTTGCTCACAATTCGTTTCTTAACACCTGTGTACTCTGGTCTTTTCAGAGTCATCTCTTTGAGAGTGCCATCATCGTGATAACAGGGTTCAAAAAAAGAAGGAATGTACATACCTTCTAACACAGATAATTTTTCTAGTAATTGCTCACGAGAACGTGATGATATTTTCTTCCAGATTCTTATTTCTTGTACAATCTCTACAACTAAATCCTCACCATCCCCCAAAGCAAAACCATCAAAAAAATTAGCAAGAGGTTCTGGATTATAGGACTGTGGTCCACCACCAATAATTAATGGATGAACTGTTGTACGATCCTTTTGCCATAGTGGAATTTTAGCTAGATCTAAGATGTTTAATATGTTGGTGTAGGTGAGTTCATGAGGAACTGAAATGCCAATGATATCAAACTCACTCAGCGATCTTTTGGATTCAAGCGAAAACAAGTTAACATTATGAGAGCGTAAACTCTCTTCCATGTCATGCAACGGTGCAAAACAACGCTCTGCCACAACGCCATCTATTTGATTAAGAATATCATAAAGAATTCTTAACCCCATATATGACATGCCTATCTCATAGGCGTCAGGAAAAACAAGAACAACACGCACCTCTTGACTATCAAAGTCTTTATGTGTGGCATTGATTTCATTTCCCAAATACTGTGATGGTTTTTGAACGTGTGCTAGGATTGAGTAGAGTTGATTTGATTCCACTAAGAAAACTATTCAGCAGTTTGTTCAACAGCTGGTGTTTCTTCTTTCTTTTCAACAGCTGGTGCTTTTTCCTTCTTTTCAACAACAGGTGTTTCTACTTTTGCTTCAACAACAGCTTCGGCTTCTTTTGCGGCAACAGCAGCTACGGCTTCTTTTTTCTCAGCTTTCGCTGCGGCTACTTTCTTTTTAGCGGCTGCAGCGGCTACTTTTTTTTCGCCAACAGGTGCTACATAGATTGTTTTTGTCTTATGTTTTCTAGAGTTGCCATATGACTTTGCAATGATTTTGCCTTTTTTAGTTCTTTTATCGCCTTTTCCCATTTTCTTTCCTTTTTATTTTATTTTAATTCATCCTTCGATTGTTCGCATCCTCATACCTTCGGATCTTTCAGAGGTCCCGCTCTTTACTGTGTCTTTTATTGAGAGTCAATAGTGACTAATTTATTGAAAACTAACTCGACTAGCCATAGCACGCGATAATGTATTACGATCAATGAACTCAATATGGCTGCCCACAGGAATACCGGAAGCCAACCGTGTGATAATTTTGTTATAAGGTGCAATGATTTTAGCAAGATACAAGGCAGTGGCATCTCCTGTCACACTGGGATTTGTGGCTATAACGATTTCTTTGATCGCTGATGATGCTTTTATTCTTGTCAGTAATTCTAATATTTTGAGCTCATCTGGTCCAATCCCATCAACAGGAGACAGGGCTCCATGCAATACATGGTATTTACCTCGAAAACAATGTGTCTTTTCAATAGCTTGGAGATCTGCAATGTCTTCGACAACACATAATGTTGCCTCATCACGCTCAGATTTACAAATATGACACAGCCGTTCTGTTGTAATGTTACAACACTCCTCACAAAAATGTACTTTTCCCACTGTTTCATTCAAAGAGTGTGCGAGACGATGACCAAACTCTGGAGGTTGACGCAAAACATGAATAGCCAAACGCATGGCAGTACGCTCACCAATACCGGGCAACTTTGCGAGTTCATGGACTAATGTGTCGATTGGATTTGTCATTTCGTTGTCCGTGGTCCGTTTTCCGTTGTCCGTATTCTTAAATACGGTAACCGGAAACCGGAAAACGAGAACCGATAAATTACATTCCAGGCAACTTGATTCCCATTTGATTCATCATGCCTTGCATACCATCTTGGGCTTGTGATGAAAGCACTGTTTGCGCTTCATTAATAGCAGCCACAACGAGATCTTCTAACATTTCAACATCTTCAGGATCAACAACACTGGGATCAATTTTAACTGATAAAAGAGCTCCCGCCCCATTAATTTTTGCGGTCACCATACCCCCACCACTGGAGGCTTCAAATTCCTTGCTCGCTAATTCTTCTTGTTGCTTGGCGAGCTTCTTTTGCATCTCTTGTGCTTGCTTCATGAGTTGATTAATATTCATTTTTACTCCTTTAACATAACAATGTCTTTTAACTTTGCCCCGTATTCATCAAGAAGCGTTTTCACACCTTCATTGTCCAGGACTTCTTTTTGGGCACTTTGACGTTTCTTTTGTTTTAAATCCGCTTCAAGCTGAGTCAAGCTTAAAGCTTTTTTTTTTGGATCTTCTAAATCAGAGATGGAAAAAGAAACAGACTTTCCAAAATGCTTATCAATAAGTTGTTTAATATTTTCTGACCTTTCCATGAGAATTTCTTTTGCATTTGATTTTGGTGCTAAAGCAACTTCTATGGCATTTTCAGAAAAACTAATGGGCACGGCATCTTTCAACAAGCCTCCCAACGGAGGTTTTTCGCTTGTAATCCAACGCACCAGCTCATACCAATCAGCAGCTTTTTTCTGCCCCATTGGAGCTGCCACATTTGGTTGGGCTGGCACTGAGCGTGATGCCACAGGTTGTGGTGCAGCCTTTGATACAGGCTTTGCAGGCCCCTGCCTGTTTTTAATTTGATCTACCAAATCGGCAAGCCCTATCATTTGTCTCACCTGACTAAGTTTAACCAAGGTAATTTCAAATGCTGTTTTGGGAAAATCCGTGTGAATCAAATCTTTAATTCCCTGAAAAAGAATTTGATATTGTGCTAATAAAAGCGACACATCAAGAATCCCTTTTAGGCCCTTAAAAAATTCTTGTTCTGACTGACTTAATCCCTCGGGTATTTTACCTGTAGCGGTTAACAAAATAAGATGTCGGAACGACAACAATAACCCATCAGCAAATAATTTTAAATCAATACCACTGCCATCAACTTTATTAAGACAGTCAATGCATGTTGTGAGATCTTCTTTGATTATTTTTTCAAACATTTCCTGCGTGAGAAGCCGATCACCTAAACCCAAAACCTCACGCACATCATCTTCTATAATATCTTTTTCTTTAAAACTCACCACCTGATCAAAAAGCGAAACCGCATCGCGCACAGACCCTTGCGCGCATTGAGAAATTAAATGAATCGCATCCGCGTGAATACTCACTTTTTCATCAGCAGCAATTTTTCCTAAATGCGCATTTAAAACAGCTGTATTGGCTTTTTTGAAATCATATTTTTGACAACGACTTAAAATAGTCATGGGAATTTTATGTGGCTCTGTTGTCGCAAAAATAAAAATAACATGCGCAGGTGGCTCTTCTAATGTTTTTAACAATGCGTTGAAAGCACTATTGGATAGCATGTGCACTTCATCGATAATAATAATTTTATATTTACCTGAAGACGGTAGAAACTTTACTTGTTCTCTGAGTTCACGCACATCATCCACAAGATTATTGCTGGCGCCATCAATTTCAATAACGTCTAAAGAATAACTACCTGTAATGGATTGGCATGTCGTACAGGTTTGACAAGGTGTGATGCTGGACCCTTTTTCGCAATTAATAGACTTTGCCAAAATACGCGCCATCGATGTTTTGCCAATACCGCGAACGCCTGAAAAGAGATAGGCATGGTGTAAACGCTCTGATTCAATGGCATTTTGCATCGTTTTGATGATGGCATCTTGACCAATAACTTCGAGAAAATTCTGAGGACGGTATTTTCGCGCTAAAGCTAAATGCATGAGAATTTGTTCTTTTAGTTATTGTGATAAGTGATTGTCAATGTTTGGTCGTAAACAAAAACCTTATTTACATTAAGTATTGAAACCCTTATATAATTTTCTGTCATTCCTGCGAAGGCAGGAATGGTAAGCGGCTCTACACTAAACAAGTATTCATATACGGTAACCGGAAAACGAACAACGGAAACCGAGCAAATTCATGGACTTAGAAGACAAAGATTATCCCCATATTCCCAATGAAATTCTCTTTAATCGCTATCGTGGTGGCGATCTCAAAGCTTTCAATGAGTTACTCAAGCGTATGAAAGGCCTCATTTACACGTTGATTATGAGCTATGTGCACAATCACGCGCAAGCTGATGAAATCTTTCAGGAAGTTTTTTTCAAAGTCTGTAAAAATAAAGACCAATTTCGAGAATCTGTTTCGTTTAAGTCATGGTTGGTTACAATAACAAAAAATACGTGCATTGACCAACTACGACGCAAAAAACACGCGTATAAGATGGATTCTTTGGATGGACACAATGATGATGACAGACCGGCTCTTTCAGAAAAAATTGCCACACCTGATCCAACACCTGATGAGAACTTGGCCATCCAAATTGAAAATAAGGAGCTCGAAGATTTACTCAAACAACTACCAGCAGAGCAGAGTGAAACATTTTATTTGAAAGTAGTAATGGAAATGACGTTTGAGGAAATTGGCACTTCAATGGATTGCTCGAGCAACACAGCAAAATCTCGCTATCGATACGCTCTTGATACTTTGCGTGGGATTGTGAAAAGAAAGAAACTTTTAGAAAAGGCAGTATAGCGTCTCACGAGGAGTATAAAATCAAGCTCAAAGGTCGAGGCTCAAAGGTCAAAGGAAGAATGAGTGCATAACCTTTCACCTTTCAGCTTTGAGCTTTCAGCTCATAGTATTATGGATAAAAATTTCACACCAAGCAAAGAACAATTATTTGATTTTCACTTAGGTATCACGGACCCAGCTCTCTCTCGTCAAATTGATGCTTATCTTGCCCAAAATCCTGAAGCTAAAAAAGTTCTCAGCGAATTTAGTCACATTGAAACAGCCTTTACAGAACTCCCCTTGCAACACCCCCAAGATCATGTGCTTGAACAGGTAAGAAAGCAAGCAGCCAAACAACTCAAACCAAGATTTTTCGAACGACTTCTTCTTATTCCTAGAACTCGTGCCGCTGCCTGGGTCGTAATGGTCTTTGTTGTGATTGGTTTGAGTTATGGTTTGCATGAACTCAGAAGTTCTAATCCCTATTACAACGCTCCCTCTGTGGCCAAAATACCCCCCATTAAGTTTAATCCTGCTGAAAGCAATGGTACAGCTAGTTTAGCAGCTGTTCCGGGCAAAAAAATTATTGACCCCCTCACCACAGATTCTCCGGAAGCCGCTGAACTCAAAGCTTACATGAAAGCAAAACTTCTGTATAATCAAAAGAACTATGTGGAAGCGAGCAAGCTTTTCAATCACATCATGATCACAAATCCTGAATTTGATAAACGTGTTGAGCTGTATACATATTGGATCGATTCTTTAGAACAACTCGGCGAACACGGTCTTGCCACACTCAAAAAAGAAGAACTCCATAAAATCCAGGAAGTAAAGTAATTACTCTAAACTTGCCAGAAACCTATCTAACCTTGTCCCTTTATACTGGCTACCAGGAAGTTGGGCTGCTTGAGATAAAGCGGCCATAGGATCAATAACAGTTATGGGATCATCGATTGTCACACCACGAAGATTAATGTCACTACCTGCAACACTTGTCTCTTCAATAATTGCATAGATTTCATCCCAAGAAAGTTCAGGATTTACATCTTTCATCAAAAGACAAACGCCTGAAAAATTGGGCTGAGCAAATGAGGTTCCCGAGTCCCAGTGCCATGCCAGTTCATCTTCTCTTTTGGCTAATAGTAATGGATCAGCTTGAGCATGAA
>JAHJDR010000301.1 GCA_018812345.1 bacterium
ATTCTTCAGGAGCAGGGGAGGCTGACAAAAAACGTTTTCAAGCAGTTCTCGCAGGGACTGATCTTGCGATGGCAACGTGTTCTCCTTTGCGTGATACATTAGCAGTGCTAGACAAACCCCATCGAGCCTTTGATCTCATGGTTTGTGCTTTACCTCCAGAGACATCTTTTAAAAACCCCTTTTCAACAGCTGAGTTTCGACATTCCACGCAGCGTGAGTCATATCGCTTGCATCGTTTTGGTGACGCTTTTGGCAAAAAGCTTGAGGCATTAAGGCAGCAAGTAAGACAGGAAATGGTGTATGAAGAAAAATTAGTAAAGGCACCTTTAGCAAGTGTTGCTTTTGGTTTGCTTTGTTTCAAGCCCCATGGTGACGTACAAAAAGGTAACTGGAATGAACACTCCTCGATCGTAGATCAGCTTTTTCATGAGCTCACTCATTATGCTGATCTGAGTGTATTTGATCAATGGGTAGAGGCCAATCTTGGTTGTTTAGAAGCCTCACAAAAACCTGATTCACTTTTTGGTGAGTTTGCACTGGATATGGGTGCGCAGCATTTTCTTCCCATGGAATTGTATCACTTGTTCACAGAAATCAGGGCTTACTATGTTTCTGCTTGTCTCATTGGTCATTCCGAAGTGTTTCAACGATCAGGAAGATCTTTTGATGATCTGCTCACAGAAGTTTCACAAAAAGTTTATCTTCAATTGCAGGCACAGGGTTTGAAACCTCTTATGGATTATTATGAAATAACCCCAGATAGTTTGTTTGAGTTTGTGGAAGCTCCCTCTAACTATATGAAATTAACAAACAATTAGAGTTGTTTTTTCTAGCAACATCTGAAGACCTGTTGCGATAAGAATGGCTGGAGAATAACATCATGGAAATTACCATCACCGATCCTAATGCTTTAGAGATTTATAATCGTTTTTTATGTGAAGAAGATTGCAGTAATGCGACCAATGAATTTTATTCATTTACGTTTAACATTGATAGCTTTCAATCTACTGATGATGTCAAAGAAAGATGGCGGCAACACTTTGCCTGCGAAGCGCTAACTGATGCTGATGGTATTCTTTCAGAAACAGAAGCAAGAACAGTAGAATTGGGTTATAGCCTTTCATTGCCAGGGTATTTAAGAGCTGCCTATAAACTGTATCCATCACCAAGTGATGATCGTGCTTTTGATGAAAATATCTATTCACATTTAACTCTTCTTGAAATGTTTGCTAATGATCTTGATGGTACGGGAGCGAAAGAAGATATGTTGGATGCGCTTTATAAATACCCAAGACTAGCTTATCTTTTAGATACACAAGCCCCGCAGACCTTTCGGTTTTTTTATAGTTATTTTTATGAAATTGGTGAAGACCGGGAAACACGTTTAAAGTTTTTGGAGATCGTAGGTACGCACGCAAATGGGATGCAGTTTTATGAGCCTCTTGAATATAGTCGGGGCATTAATCGTGATAAATTTACATCCATAGTAACGGGTCAACTCTATCTGGCAGCTTGGTTAGGAATGAAAGATGAGCCACAGTACATTGCGCTTCTCAATGACCCAACAATGCTTGATGAATTGCTAACAGCACCTAACCCTTTGGTTGTTGCTGATGCGTTAAAGAAAAAGGGTGAGTTTAAGCAAGATAAAGATGAGATTATTGAGTTGTTACGCACAACTGATGACTTTGGCGTTTATTCAGCAGCCCTAGAAGCGCTTGCCATTTGGGGAGATGAGGAATGTGTAGTTGTTTTGGAAGAAACAATTCGCCAAGGTGGTTTTCAAGAGACTATTATGGCTGGCAGTGCCATGAGAGATCATCTTAATATCGATGTTTTGCAAAACAGCATAGACAGTTTTCTTTATGATGAAGATCCCTTTGTTCGAGCGGTTGGGTTAAGAAATTTACAATTCTTATGGCAACGGGATGAATTGCTGGATTGTGTAGATTATTATTTTGAGGAAGTTAAATCCATAGCGGCTAATGATCCCAATCCTCTTGTGCGCATGACAGCTGTCCAATGTTTGGGTTACACGCACAGTGATGCTGCCATAGAGTTCTTTGCCACTTTAAATGATAATCCCGCAGCTGTTAAGGCTAAAGAAGGCGCTTTATTAAACATACTTGGTGCCAAAAAGCCTTCTGGATATGACAATCCCATAACCTTTTTAACGGAAACCTATCAGTATCCCATTCAATGTGAATGGATAACCAATCAATTAAGAGAGATGGCAGCTAATGGTGAAAAGCCGCTACGCGTTCTTATGTTGGGTGCTTCTTATGGCACAGAAGCTTTAACACTTCTCATGGAGATCATGAAAGATTATGAAGCCAATCCTGACGCTTGGGGTGATTTTAACCCGCAAACAGATTTACGTATTACAGTGTCTGACATTGAACCCTTAGTACTTCTTTATGCTGAGCGAGGTCTTTATTCGGCTGAAGGTCCTGAACATGGGGATGAGTTTCGTTATATGCAATACTATCACGAGATTTATGGTACAGATCATAATGAACAATTTAATCATTTTTTTGAACGCGCAAGCAGTGATGGATCATTTCAATATCAACTAAAACCCGAGTATGCTCAAATGATTGATACAGAGTATGTTGATGTTATGAAACCACCAAAAGAACCTGTTGCTGACATTGTCACATACAATAAACTAGACTACCATTGGTCTTCAAGCGGGAATGCAACAGCACACTTCCAACAAAGCTGCCTAAAATTTACAAAAAAATATGCAGCTTATGTGACCTGGAATAATATGTGGTTTGACGTAACTGTAGATATGTTCACTGATCGAATCCACCATAGTGGTCCGTTTGGATTTGTAGAGAAAAAAGAGTATTGAAATCACTCATTGTCCAATTTCTTGGACAGATATATCAATAAATTTAATAGGTTAAAAGCTAAAACCTATTGACGTGAACGATCGTTTAACATATAAGAGTTTTGTCTTCTTAGTCTCAATTGGAATATCAAGATAGTATTAATATGCAGTAATTATGAATGGTTACTAACTTGATATTCCAGTTTGGAATATCAAGTGGAGAAAAAATTGACAAACATAATGCCAATAGAATTAATTGAACAGCATATTTATCTTATTCGAGGTCAAAGAGTGATGCTAGATGTTGATTTAGCAAATCTTTATCAAGTGGAAACATTTAATCTTAATAAAGCTGTAAAAAGAAATATTGAAAGGTTTCCTAATCATTTTATGTTTCAATTAACAGCAGAAGAATTTCGTTCGGTAAAAGAGTATCATTTACAATCAAAGTCATGGGGTGGTCGAAGAACAATGGCTTATGTTTTTACAGAACAAGGTGTTGCCATGTTATCGAGTGTGCTAAAAAGCAAACGAGCGATACAAGTTAACATTGCTATTATGGATACTTTTGTAAGATTGCGTCAGATGACAGTAACGCATAAAGACCTCGTTAAGAAGATCAATTCCATCGAAAAAAAATACGACCACCAATTCAAAGTTGTGTTCGATGCAATACGCCAGTTAATGGAACCGTCTAAGACAAAGAAGAAACTTATTGGGTTTGAGAGGCAGTGAAGAAACTATGGCCTTGTCGTACACCCAGCCGTAAAAGTTTCCGTTTGCATGGGGTAGGTGGCAAAATCGATTTTGTTTCTTTCAATAGGTAATATTTGAACTGTATAGGCATCAGCCCCAACGTTCTTTAGCCCATGTCTTTTGTTGTCTTTTGCTTAGGAAACTCCATGCAATGAAGCGGCTTATTTTTTGACCTTGGCTCATTTTTATAACGTCAATTTGTTTGGTTCCCAATTGTTCCAATAATCTTTTCAAGGGACGAATATTATCACCCTTAGAAACTAAGCTAGTAAACCAACAAACTTTATCGGCAAATTCTACGCTTTCTCTAGCCATCTTTTTTAGAAAGGCAATTTCGCCGCCTCGATAGCAGAGCTCTGTTTGTTTGCCACCAAAATTGCGTTTAGCATGCTTAACAGTCTTTCTGTCTTTGCTAAGGTTTTGCAGCTTACGCTTATTAACGGCTTTTGCCTCAAACATGGATGCGTGAAAGGGAGGGTTACACAAGGTCAGATCAAAGCGGTCATTGATAATGCCTTTAAAGATCACTTGCGGGTCTGTTTGTTGTACTAAGGTAACATGGTTTGTTAAGCAGGGATTAGCTTGAACAATGGCATCAGCAGCTTTAAGGGAGACAGGATCAACATCTGTAGCCACAAACTTCCAACCATAGCTTTGGCTGCCTATGATAGGATAAATACAGTTTGCCCCTGTGCCAATGTCTAAAACTTTTACCTTGGGGCCCATAGGGATGTTTTTTTCTTTTCCCTGCAAAAGATCTGCTAAATAATGAATGTAATCTGCGCGTCCTGGAATAGGGGGGCACATATAGCCAGTGGGAATTTTCCAACTCTTAATGCGGTAGTAATAGGAGAGCAATGCTTTGTTCAAGAAAAGCACTGCTTTCTCATTATTAAAGTTTACGGTTCTATCACCTTTGGGATTAGGTTGAAGGTAGCGTTCCAATAAAGGATAGCTTTTGATCAGCTCGTCAAACTTGTAACGACCCTGGTGAGGATTCCGGGGATGTAGTAAAGCTTTTTTTGGCTTTGGTGTTTTTACGGTCTTTATTGGTTTTGATGATTTTCTTTGTTTTCTTATTTTGTTCTTAATGGGCATGTTTTGCTTACTCCCATAAGCAGTAGAGAGGGTCGTGTTACTTAATCGTTGTAGAAAAGGGCTTACAACAGCATTATATTTTAGAATTCACGATTGTTAAAATTTCTTTTTCAAGTTTCAGTGTGTCTTCTTCTATTTTGTTGCCTTCGTTAATGACAGAATTGACAAAAGATTTATCTTCTAAGTCACCTGAATTGATTTTAACATTTAGAAAAGCTCCCATCACAGCTGTTCTAGCACATAAAGCACCTACACCAGCATCGCTCACAGAGTTGGGATTGCCCGTTTCTGCCATGGCCCTGATAACAGCCAGTGATTCATAGGCCTTTTTCATAACCATGAATGGCACTTCTATGGCATAACGCGTAGCTTCTTGAATAGCCTTTGTACGTGCTTTAGTTTCTTCATCATTAGATTTTGGAAGTCTGAATGCTGCCATGATTTGATTAAAGGAGAATGTATCTTCATCAACAAGTCTTAAGAGCTCGTCGTGAATGGCTTTTCCTTTTTCTGCCCATTCAGAAAACTCTAACCATTTATCATCCCAGCCTGGTTTATGAGAAGAAAGATTAGCAACCATGGTAGCGAGTGCTGCACCCATGGCCCCAACAGCAGCTGAAATCGATCCGCCACCTGGGGCAGGAGATTCAGAGGCTGTTTCTTCTACAAGGTCTTTAAGCGTCATGCCAATGAGTTTTGATTTTGTTTTATCAGCAATAACATACTCAATAATTTTTTCTTCTGCTTTAAAAGGATAAAGATCATCAAGTCCCATGGACTTTACAGCGATCTTAATAAGTTCTTTGTCTGATACCCCTAAAGAGCGTTTTTGTTTTGTTAAAAAATAGCGGCCAGCATCGAGCATAGACTTGAGTGGAATCAACCCAACGATTTCAGAGCCTGTTGCGCGTATACCTCTGGCTTGAGCTTTCTGACACACGTCATCAAAAACAACGTGTAAAGGTGTTAGGCTGATGTTTGTTAAGTTTAAAGAAACTTGAGCCACACCAAATTCTTCGATGAACCAGCCAATCCCTTTTACGGATTTGAGCGATCCAGGCAGCATTACATTATTACCGTTTTCATCTTTAATAATTTTACCTGTTAGGGAATTTCCTTCGCGTTTGGGACGGCCTTTTTCTCTTACATCAAAGGCAATGGCGTTCGCGCGTCGTGTTGATGTTGTGTTAAGATTGACGTTATAAGCAATAAGGAAATCACGAGCACTGACAGCTGTCACGCCAGATTTAGGATTAAAGGTATCAGGGCCAAAATCAGGCTTCCAATTTGGATCAGTTAATTTTTTTGCTAATCCTTCGTATTCACCGGAACGCACAGTTGCTAAATTACGACGTTCTGGTTTTTGCGCAGCATGTTCATAACAATAAACACCAATGCCAAGTTCTTCACCAATTCTTTGGGCTAGCTTATGGGCATAGGCTACTGTTTCTTCCATTGTGACATTTGAAACAGGTACCAAAGGACAAACATCTGTGGCCCCAAAACGAGGGTGGGCGCCTGTGTGTTTGCTCATATCAATAAGTTCAGATGCTTTTTTAATAGCGCGCACAGCAGCCTCAATAACAGCGTCTGGTGAGCCCACCAAAGTCACAACGGTTCTGTTTGTGGCTTTTCCAGGATCAACATCTAAAAGACTAACGCCTTCAACGGCCTCGATTTGATCAGTGATTTGTTTTATGACAGCCAGGTCACGGCCTTCACTAAAATTGGGGACACATTCGATTATTTTTTTCATGGCATGCTCATACAAGTATGCCTGCTTAAGGTCAAATGCTTCCGGCCTTAAAAAACATCAAACAAACCAAGGTGTTATACAGGCAATAAAATAAATCATGATCATTGAACTATTATGTGATTAATACGTCTATAATAGGTGAGTAATAATTTTATGTAACATTTGGTGTACTCTTTAAATATGTCAGACAGAGTTACCGCAATAGGAGATAATCATGAAGCAAAAAATATTTATGTTATTAGTTTTAGGTGTTTTTTTAGTCATTAGTGCAGATGGTTTTGCCAAGCCTCATCACAAAAAAAATCCTAATGCTAAAGTGGATACTCGTTGGGAAGTTAAGGCAGACAAAAACAATGATGGCGTTGTAAATCCTCAAGAATACAAAAAAGCCAGCCATTCAGGAAAGATCGATACACCTGCTGAAAGACGTGTGGATGCCAATCACGATGGGACTATTGATAAAAGGGAAGTACAGTATTCTGAAGGCAAAAAAAGAAAATATCTTAAGAAAAAATCACAGACAGATCAACCTTGGGAACAAAAAGCCGATAAAAACAATGATGGTCATGTAGATAAAAAAGAAGTTAAAAAATGGAACAAAAAGAATAAATCATGAAGTAAGTATTTTTTATATTTTAAAATGTCTCAATGTTAATATTATTCTATGCGTCCGCAGAGACCTGAGGGCAAATCCTGTCCTGTTTTAGATTTTATAGTGAGTTGGAAGGCCCTGGGTTTTTCTTTAAAAGAGGGCGCCAGAGGTTCTAAGAATTCAATAAGGTGTTTTTTTGTTAATTCAGGGGCATGGCAGCTTAAAACAATAAATAAAGGATTTTTGCTGATAAGGCTTTTTACAGCTGTTAACAGCGTGGCGAGATCTCTTTCAATTTTCCAGGTTCCTTTGGGACCGCGGCCAAAGGCAGGGGGATCGAGAATAATGGCATCATATTTATTGCCTCGTTTTATTTCACGTTGCACAAAGGTCATCACATCATCAACAATCCAACGGATAGGGCGTTCTTCTAAACCTGATAGTTTTGCATTATGACGGGCCCATGTTACAGCCGCTTTGGCGCCGTCTACGTGGCAAACTTTTACCTGTTCTGAAGCAGCGCTTGCCACCAGAGAAGCCGCACCAGTGTAGGCAAAAGTATTCAAAACACTAACAGGTCTTTTTACGTTTTGTAATTTGTCTTTGATCCATTGCCAGTTAACAAGTTGTTCCGGAAAAATACCGAGCTGATTATTAGCAGAGGGTTTGAGATCTAGATTAATATTATCTAAAGAGAGGCGCCACTCTTTAGGCAAGTTACTTATATCACGCCACTGGCCCTGGCCTGATTCGGGGCGCTGATAATAGGCTTTAGCGTGTTGCCATTGTTTAAGGTTTTTGTTTTTGGGCCACAGAGCCTGTGGTGCTGGTCGATTGACAATAACACCAGAAAAACTTTCCAACCGACGCTGATCACCACAATCAATTAATTCATAATCAAATAACATGATTATTTCATATGCTGACGTGCTAGTGTCTGTAAACAGCAATCTGTATGACTAGGGCCCCAGTTCTAAACCTTAATTAACAATCTTATGATCACCTTTTTACCTAATTTGTCTCTCAAAATGAGAATACTGGTTGTTTTGTGACGATGAGTTTCTTTTGGACATATCCTATGCTCTTGTAATCTATTGCTTTTAAATGATTCTTCAGGGTTAATCTTGGTATGGTTTTTGCTAATTCATAGATTAGAAGGGTGTATAGATTATGAAAAAACTAAATTTTAACATTATAATATTTTGTTTGTTGCTAAGCGTGATGACAATCCCAATTGATGCTTTTGGGTTTAATACTAGACCAGATGGTGCTGGTAGTTTGAGTTGTGATGATCTAAACTTTTCAGAAATTAGTTCTCGCATGTCAAATGCCTATCATTGCTCTGATTACATTGCGATGAAAAACAGACTTCTGAGTGTTCTCAATGGCCTTGATAGCAATTTTTGGGAAGCGAGATATGCTGCCAATGAAATGCTAGCCCAAGATTCTAATACGATGAATAATTTCTTCATTATTCTTAAAAATGAAATAACAGGATGGATTGAATCGGCAGGAAAAAATAATGCCCTTTTTCCGTTTTACAATGATCTCCATGACAAAGTGGAACTTGGTTTAGATCCTGTATATAATTTTGTTTCAAAAAGCATTAGCATAGATGATTTTCAAACAAATCCAAATATGCAGTGTATTGTCAGACCAAACTTACCCGACTTAGGCGTAACCTTGCAAAAAGGTCAGGCTTACGTGGGCCGAGAGGCAGTAGATGGTAATGTTGCTTGGAAAGTTTCACTCGATTATAGTTTTGTACAAGAGTTTGATGATGATGATAATAATCTTTATACAACGGATAGATTAAGTGGCAATATTAGAATTCATTTGGTTGCAGCCAGCCAAGCCTTCACGGAGAAATTATATGCTAAAACGGGTGCCTATATGAATGAGAGGGTTTTTGTTAACAGTAACGAAGAGTTTTTAACACCTTATGGCTTCTATCTACATTTAGGTACGTATGATATGTATATAGAGTTGCTTCAGTTATACTATACAAGAAGGTATCAAAACGCTTTGGGTTATCACGAAGACTTCAAAGATCTTGATGACTTTGTTTATGAGAAAAGAGCATTTTTAAAAGATGGCAGTTCTGTAGGTTGGTCACCAGAAAATCATGAGTTTGTCTATTCCACAATGAGTGCAACTGAAATAGAAGCAATGCTTCCCGCTTCAGCAAGCATCTTTAATATCAGTTTTATGGACGCTCTTGAAATATTAGCCCCAGATGACGCTGGTGATAACCCTTTTATCCATCTCATTAAATCCCAGCGATCACAAATCAATCTATGTTCTGAATGATAATTAAATTTCATTTGTTATAATTATTTCGTATTTTCACAGACCAATCTGTATGACAACAATCTGTATGACGTAGGTACCGATTTCAAGCCTTCCTCTACCAACTGTTGAAAAAGCCATATA
>JAHJDR010000302.1 GCA_018812345.1 bacterium
AACGACCAATTCTATTTTCCGCCTTCAAAAATATTCTTTAGCCGCATTTTTATGTTCTTCGGGATTTCTGATTGGCAAAGCCGCTTTTTGTGCAGACTCCATTGAAATGGCCAACGATATTCTCATGAATGCCACACATTACCCCCTTATCTATTTAACATTTCTTATTAGTTTGCGTGGTTATGGGGCCGTTACATCTTTGAGAGATGCTACTATTGATTTTAAAGATGCCAAGACAAGACATAAGAGTAGTGGATGGGAGCTTGATTCTCTGGATGTAGAACAAGATGAAGGTGCCGTAGAAAATATCACAACAGATTTAAGCAGAGCGCGTGGCAATATGACAACAAGTGCGGCTAATGTCGCGGCATCTTTATTTATGTTAGGTGGTATTGCCATGTCACATCCTGTTGTTTCCTACAATGCCCCTTGGCTCAAAGTCATGGGTACGACCATTTTATTTTGTGCTGCCTTTCCCAGTTTATTGCCCATGTTTAAATTACAAACGTGGAAAGATGGTTTTTGGGCAGGGTTGGAGAGCTTCAAGGATAAGCTGAAGAATGGAAAAGGGTAATTGATAGTATGGGATTGTTTCGTAGCGATTGGACACTTTTGTGTCCAATTATTTCCCTTTCAGAGAAACTTCTATAGCGAAATTCCGAGAAGAGACTTAAATATGAGAACAAGAGGTGCTTATGCTTACAATGCCAATGCCGTCCACACCATTTAGTTTACACACAGCCTTACAACCGTCGTCTGTTACGGTTACTGAGAAATGGATTAAAACAGGTCAACCCATTGTAACACAAAGACCTTTTGTGGTTCAAGCGGGTCCTGTATCGCGCATGTGGGTAGCAAGCATGAAGGCTCACAAGGCAACAAGTATGTTAGAGCCCTATGGACTAAGTCCTGTGCTGCTACGTAAACAAGCTCTTGTAGCAGCCACAGCTTTTAATTACATTAATACACCTAGTGGTTCTTATAATGAGGCTGTTGTGACTGTCGTGGCCACACCAGATCCTGCCAGGCAAAAACTCAGGTTATGTGATTTAAGAGCTTTTATGCAGTTCTTTGCTGCACCAGAGGCCATGACACGTGATGCTTTATTGACTATGCCAGATGTACCTTTTGTTTTTGCGGCAACAGATTTATTTTTGGATAAAGAAGAACCTGTAGTTATTGGAAGGCAACTCATGGGGTTGCCAAAGAAGACGGCAGCTGTTGAGTTTAATGGTACCAGTCTGCGAGAGCATCAATTCTATGTCTATGATCACGAGGGAAGTCTTCCCATTAGTGCCTACGGGACAACTCGTTTTCCCATTACTGTTCGTGAAGGAGGCGTAGGAAAACCAGCACAGTGGATGCGTTTTCCTGTTGCCGCACGTTTACCCGAAACCGTAGGTCCCAATATCCCTGTAGGTGTTGTTGTGCGTGCTCGAATGGCATTAGAGCTTGCTGGGGGAAAAGATCGGTTAGGTTTTGGCGGCAAACTTCTAGAAAAGTACGGTGAAGTGAATATGCTCGCGAGTCTTTTGTTTTATGATTTAGAGGCGGGTTTTAATTATCCTTAAGAGCTTAGTTTGAAAAATTATTTTTTATTTGGGTGGTTCTTTTTCATGATACTGAAAAACAGGGACCATGCCACCGCCAGCACTGACATTTATGACTGATTGATCAGATAAGCGGGACATGCTGCCAGCATAGCGATCACCAAAAACAAAGGGATTAATATTGTATTTCTTTTTCTTTAAGGTGATTGTGTTATTTTGAATCACAGGCACCATTATTTCTGGGATGGGAACATAGCGTTGTACAACCCAATCTTCTTTATTGTTTAATATACGATGCGTGAGGGTTTCCCATTTTTCTTGTGAGCACTCACAACCAATCACGACATTTTTACCGCCATAACTATCAGAAGGTTTGAGTACCAGTTTTTCTCGATTACGTCTGATATAGCCTTTTAAAAAAACCAGACCATCATGGTAAAAGGTTTCATGATTGAGGACACGACGAGTCCAGGGAATGTGAGTTTTAATAATTTTTTGTTCTTCTTTGGTGTAAAACGCACCATATTTTTTTAAGTTTGTAATGATAGATAAAATGGCTTTGTTTGAGGCAAGGCGTGAACGGAAAGGATTGACCACACAAACCTTGCCATCTTTAAAAGCCTTAATAAAATCCTGACACTCATCGCTTTTTTCCATGAGTTCGCGAAAAATTACACGTCTGTACACAAGATCAATGGGCACACCTTGTGCTTCCAGGCGACCTTGCTTATATTTTAAGTTTCTGGGATCTGCTATCAGTGTTTGATAGCCTTGGCTTTCAAAGAAGGTCTTAAAAATACGGAATTCATTTTGTGTGCGCACCTCATCCCAGTCAATAATACAAATAGTGGGTTTTTTATTATGCCCAGCAAATTCATGATAAACCTCTAGGAGGGCATCAAGCAGATGTTGTTTGCGGCCGTAGGCATCAAAATCAAAATGATTATTTAATTGTTTGATGGGGAATGATTCATTCATGATGTCTTGCGTGACATCAGCATAGCCAGGCCCTGCAGGAGAATCGCAATTAAATTCTACAAAACGTATGACACGATCGACAAAAAAAGCATCTGGTCGTTCAATGACCACAGTGCTTTTATAGCCATGTTCATGTGTTAAGAGTTCTTCTTCTTTTGGGTTAAGACAAAAATGTCGTTTAAGCTCAGGGTGTGAAAAATAGAGTTGTGCTGTTTTATCTAAAATAGAATTTATGTGTTTAATAATGTTTTTGAGCGATTCAAAGTAATAAGAGGGAATAAAAACAGGTTTGATAAATACAGGTACAATTTTATCGGCAAACTTGCAGTCGCGTTTGTCCATTTCTTTTTCCAAAAAAGAAACAGCGTCACACATTTCTTTTGGATGTGACTGGATCAATGATTTAAAAACAGTATTAATATCAGTCATGCACGGATTTGTTACTGTGAATTATAGTGTGAAACAAGGCTAAAATAGAAATAATTAGTTGATAGGTTTATTAAGTCTCATTATGTACCCTTAAGGTAAATACCTGATAATTAATTTTTGATTTTGGAGGAATATATGAAGAAATTATCGATTTTAGGGCTTCTTATCCTGGCTGTAACTATTATCAGTTGTGGTGGAACAACAGGCTCTTCTGATGTTACGGGTGATGTTGCTGATGTTTCCACAACAAGCTCAACAGCAACGGGAGATTTTACACCCAGTCTCACAACAGCAGCGGAAGATAGTGGTGCCTTAAAATTTACTGTTTCTGCCATGGATGTTGATGGCGATGGTACTTTAGAATCGCCCACAATTACGAGTGTAACAGCCACAACAGGTGCTGGCGCTGCTTTGAAAAAAGCAACGTCGCTTGATGATGAAGAAATTACCTGTGATAGCGGTCGTACTGTTGGTGAAGGTGATGACAATGATAGTTTTGATATTGGTATAAGTCTTGATTCAACAGCCAGCATGGGTTCAGCCGTTGAATCCATTGCTGAAAAAATTGTAAGCTTTGCCCAAACACTTGAAGACAGTGGTGTTGATGCTCGTTTCGCGGGAATTACTTTAGGTGATGCTTTTGCCACAAAGAGTGATAATTCATCATTTACAGATGCTATTTCTTCAGGCCCTTTAGGCACACCTCCTAGTTTTGATTCTAGCGAGCGTCCCTCAACAGGTTCTACAGTATTGACTTCTGCTGACATGCAAACATTTTTTCAAGAAGTTGCTGATGTTGTTGGTACAGGTGCTGGTGGCGCAGATCTTCCTGAAAACTATTTGGGCTCACTGGAGTATTTAAATGATAGCGTTTCTTGGCGCGATGGTGCTGCTAGAGTGCTCATTAGTATTGGTGATGATTGTGCCCACACCCCTGATACCTATCAAGGTGCTGGTATAACAACTGATTGGATTCCACCAGCAGGTGCTGATCTTGCTGCTGCATTAGCAGGTGTGGCTACTGTGCATGTTATTGGCGAAAGCTCTTGTTCAACGAGTTATTATGCCATGGATGGCATAGCAGATGCCACTGGCGGTTCGTTTACAGAGTTTGATTGTTATTCATCAACAAGCTGTAATGTGGATTTAGAATCATTGCCCATTACATCAGCCATTACTGAAGGTCGTGTGTATAATTGTGATGGTTCTGAAGCTGTTTATGGTGAAACAGGCACGTACACACTCACTATTGGTTTTACTGTTGAAGCTAGTAAT
>JAHJDR010000303.1 GCA_018812345.1 bacterium
CATAACCCCCATTTTCCCGCGACCCTGCGAACCCGCGACCCCACGACCCAGAATTTTTGATCCCATCGGTCCATCGGTCCCAATATCGTGCTATCGTGCTATCGTGCTATCGTCTAGCGTTTTTTACACAATACGCTAGACGACAGCACGCCCCAAAAACCCATTACTTGATCCTACATATCTTTAGATATATAGGCTCTGCCATGCAAGAAAACGCCAAAATCATCCCCTTTCTATCAGATGAAGACACACAGAATCTCAAAAGGCAAAAAATAAGTCCCCGTATTATTCAAGCCTCTTATGCCTATTGTGCGAGCGTGACAAAAGACCATTATGAGAATTTTCCCGTAGCCTCTGTTCTTGTTCCCAAAAAATTACGTCCAGCCGTACAAGCGATATATGCCTTTAGTCGTATGGCTGATGATTTCGCTGATGAAAAAGAATTTGAAAAAGATCGCATGATCCGACTTGAAGAATGGGATAAATGGTTACATGACACCACACGACCCACACACCCCGTTTTTATTGCCTTGCACGATGCCATGCGTGAGCATAACATCCCCATAAAACTCTTACAGGATTTATTAGAAGCCTTTAAAATGGATGTAACAAAAAATCGTTATGATACTTTTAGTGACGTTCTCTACTACTGCCAACATTCAGCAAACCCTGTTGGTCGGCTTGTCCTAACATTGTTCGGTCATCATTCCGGGGAACTCATGCGTCTTTCTGATTATATTTGCACAGCCTTACAATTAACCAATTTTTGGCAAGACATTGCCATAGACCTTAAAAAGAATCGTATTTATCTCCCTCAAGATGAACTTTATAAATTTGATGTTCCGGAAAGTTCTTTATTTAATCACATGTATAACACAAACTTCAGACGCCTCATGCAATTTCAATGGGAACGCACACGTGACCTTTTTATGGCCGGCAAACCTCTAGGCCTTTTCCTCCCCAAAAGACTTGGTTTAGAAATTCGCCTTACATGGCTCACAGGAATCACTATTTTGAAACGCATTAAAATGGCAAACTATGACATATTTAATAACAGACCTACATTAACAAAAATAGACTTCATGAAACTCTACTTTACGGCCCGCAATAGAAAGATCTATGAAAAATTTAAAATCTAATATGTCATCAAAAAGGCCGTTTATCCCTCATATCAATGCTACGAGCTGTGAGCAAATAACAAAAAGCAGCGGTTCCAATTTTTTTAAATCTTTTCATTTATTACCTAAAGATAAAATGGAGGCTCTGACTGTTTTCTACGCTTATTGTCGAATCGTTGATGACTGTGTTGATGAGCCCACACAGACAAAAGAAAAACAAATCGCCTTAGACTTCTGGCGCAATGAAATCGTCAGCCTGTATCAAGACAAGCCACAACATATAATCACTAAAGAATTGGCCAAAGTTGTGCGTCACTATAACATTCCAGAAAACTATCTACTAGGCATTGCTGATGGTTGTCAGATGGACATCAATAAATCACACTATGAAACATATGATGATCTCATGACATACTGTTACCATGTCGCTGGTCTTGTTGGCTTATCCTGTCTCAAAATATTTGACTATCAATCTCCTCAAGCGGAAAAAATGGCTATTGATTTAGGATTAGCCTTTCAACTGACAAATATAATGAGAGACATCAAAGAAGATATCACCCGAAATCGCCTTTACATTCCCCAAGAAGATTTAAACAAATTTAATTGCTCTATGCATGATCTCAAAAAATTAAAAGAAACTGATGCTTTTAAACGTCTCATGAGAGACTATTACAATCGAGCTGAAAAACACTATTTGTCAGCTTTTGAAGAATTTAAAAATGACAAAGATAACAAGCTCGTTGCTGCCAAGTTCATGGCTAAAACTTATTATAAAATACTAAACAAATTAAAAAAACAGGACTATCCCGTATTGCGCAATAAAGTTTCTCTTAATTTTTTTGAAAAATTATCTTTATTAATACCCGTTTTGTTAAAAAAATAAATGGCTTATGATACAACACCCGAATAAAAAGAAAGCTCTTATTGCTGGTGGCGGCATTGCAGGATTAACTGCCGCTGTTCTCCTTGATGAGATGGGTTATCGTATAACCCTTTTAGAAGCTAAGCCAACACTCGGTGGCAGAGCCTATTCTTTTTTAGACAAGAAAACAGGATCCCCCGTTGATAATGGGCAACATGTTATGATTGGTGCATATCATGAAACCATCAAACTTCTGGAACGCGTCGGCGCCAAGCACACAATCAAAAAACTC
>JAHJDR010000304.1 GCA_018812345.1 bacterium
CATGTACCTCTAATTCCACATTTAGACGGTATTTAAAGTATGGCAGGCAGCATAATATCACAGCAACTTCTAACATTTGTTCCGCAACCTGGAACCTCGTTCCTGGGTAATCCTATGGCTACGGGATCACAGGTTTTTGCTCCCAAGCAAAGTGTGTCTATTCGTTTTGGTGATCCGAGAACAGGCATCATTACGCTACCGACGAATACGAGATTAGATCGAGTCTTGGCTGCGCGAACAGTACGTGCACCATTAGTGAGACCTCAGGAGTCAGCTCTCAGACGTCAGTATGAGGGAGGGCTTGTTAGTGTCTCTGATCAACAGGTAAGTAGTGGGCCTGTGATGGTTAGAACACAGGATGTCGCTCAGAGATTTCGTACTGTGGTTCCCACAGCACTACCGGTAGTAAAAGAAGAAGCACAGCAGGCAGTGAGAACGCCAAGTTTATTGGCACGCGGCCTATCATTGGCTAAATCAGTATCAAGTTCTATTTCTAGTTTAGGCCATAAGGCAGCAAGCGTGATCACTTTTTCAGTGACCTCAGCTGTGACTCGTTTGGCTGCAGCAAAAACAGTATATGAAGAATCACCTTGGGCTATTTCTGAAGCAGAGATTGAAGAAGCCTTAGCCACTCCAGAGCAAGTTGTAGAAGCAGTGGAAAATATTACGCCTGATGCTGTAGACGTTGTTCCTGTTACAGAAGTTATTGAAACCTCTACAACACTTGCCGAGACGATCATGTCTTATTACCATGCTCTGGATCCACAAACTATTGCTGTAGTTCAAGGTCTTGGTGTGTCTGTTGTCGGTGGATTGGCTCTATTTTTTGGTGGCAAATATCTCATTAAAAGGGCGGCTACTCATTTATCACCTTTAAGAAAAGTTGCAGAGGCTCGTGCCCAGTTAGCAAAAGTTAGAAGAGAAGCACAGAGACAGCATGAAGAATCAGAACTCCAGTTGAGGGAATTACAACAACAGTTAGAAGACGCTAAAGCGCAGGCTAGCAGTAATTCTTTGGAAACGATTAAAAAAACCTTTGAACCCTTATTAAAAAGAACTTCTCATATACTGTTGCTTGATTTACTTATTTCAGAAATGAAAGACCCTCCAGCAGAGGTTGAAGCCTTGAAAATTTCTCTATCTCTCCATGGTGAGTTCTTTGTTTTTCCACATCTCGGTCTTTTTGGAATCAAAGAAGATAGATTTAATAGTATAGGGTTTGGAAAAGATTTAAATCATATGGAGCGTGTTTTAACACATTTTGGTGATGGCGACGGAGGTTCTGAAGAAGAAGCAGGGGAACAGGTTCTCATGCAAGCTATTGTGGGAGAACTCAACAAGCGTTTGCAAAAAGGGCGGCATTACCAAAGAGTGTTGCGCGCACTGGATGATTTAGACCGCTTTCATATTATTCATGCAACACCGCATAGAGCAAGGCAGATAAAAGATACCATAGATATTGCTCGTGCAAATGTGAAAGAGGAGCTTGCACGATATGGTATTAACGACAATGAATTTTCTGAAAGAACGAACTCTCTTTTAAGGCGCGTCGTACTCATGGTAGGAACTTCTGTGTCTACAAGCAGGTTGCCAGCTGAGGAGCGTCCTGCTTTTAACGCTGTATTAGATCGTTTACAAGAGGCTATTAATCGCCGAGATGCAATTCATGATCAAGGACTTGCCGATGCTTTAGCACATAATATTGAAGAATTACCTGGAATTTTACAAAAGGATCGGTTTCAAACAGGTGTTGCTGAAGCTGATCTGTTGATCACGGAGCACCGCTTAAAAATTTATTTTGCTAATAAATTAGGTCGTGTCTTAAGAGATCTTGATGCTAATTTAAGAACGAACATAGAGCTTTATCAGGCTAAGGATGCGTATGTTTCCTTACAGAATGTTTATGATAATTTACGTGTCATCCAAGGACAAATCTACTCTGATCAAACAAAAGCTGAAATAGATCGGTTGCTTCAGATGATTTCTGTGGCGCAATTATATATTTTTCATCGCTGTAATGAGGGAGATTTGTTCAGAACACCTGTAGGATTTACGCCTACTGTTAAAGAAACAAAAGCTGCAAAACTTTTTAAAAAAATGGAAACAGACATCCCGATTTGGGTTTCAGAAATTGAGGAATCAGAATTATCTCTCATAGGTATTCCCGCAGACAGGCATGGGACTTTGGAAGCTAATATAAGTATTTTAAAGGCACAACTTACCACATTACGAACAAGCATGTCGCATGGAAATGATGCCCTTGTCGAAGCCAAGCTTTCTGAGCTGTCTGTATTAGAAAATCAAGTGGCTGGAAAAGCACAAAAAGTATTTGAAGAGGGCACAACCGTAGGTGTTTTTGTGGATGATACATGGCAGGAATTTATAGTCGGGACAAGTACCACTGTTTTGCCTGAGGGTACATTGATTTGGCAAGATGGCCTCATTGTGGGACAGGTTTCAGAAAAAGAACCTCAAAAGTTCTTAAAAGCATTCACACCATTTAAATATTGGAGCCCTGATGACCAAACAGTTGTTGTCAAACAAGGTGCCATTGAAAACATGATGACAGTTAATTCTGATGGTGTGATTGTTACAGATGATGATATTGAACAGCCTCTGGTCTCAAGCGGTGTGTTCACTCTCAACTCCTTTGATAAGGATACAGAAATTGGTTTAGTCATTAATGGGCGACCTTATGTAAATCAAGAAGGTTTGGAGCGTCTTTTAGAAGATAATGATGATTTGCATCCTGGCATTAAGAAAGTTTTGGAAGCCAATGTTGCTGAATATGAACAATTGGATACAGGAATTGAGTTAGATAGTACGATGACTATTGAACCTGCATTGAGTGCTGATGAAAGCTTGGGAACAGATACAACTATAGAAGCAGATCCTATCGCAGGTGCTGAAGGGGAAGAACCGCCTATAACAGGGTCGCCAATAAAATAATAAAGAAAATAAATGCGCATACTAGCCAACATGATTCCTCTAGCCACGTCGTATTTGCCAAGTCTTATCACACGTGTTTCTGAACCCATTTTTTCTATAAGAACAAACTTACAAGGCCAACCTTCTGGGCATGGTGTTCGTAATCGAGCCACGGCATTTTTATCTTCTGCAGGTACATTTTTTAAACCAAATATGAAAACCGTTCATGATGTGTCGCCATGGGGACTTTCTGATACAGAAACAGAAACCATTGCAACAGTTGTAAACCAGGGCTTATCGCCCTTACAGTGGGGCTTATTGATTGGTGGTGGTTCCCTGTTGCTGTTAGGTGGTCTTGGTTTGGCTTTGTGGCGACAATCACGCGCAGAACAAGACGTTGTGGTTGTTCAAGAGCCAGCAGCTCAGTCAGAGATGTCCGACACTTCCGACACGCCTGACACGTCCGACGCTCCTGACGCGCCTGACACGTCTGACACTTTCGGCGCGTCTGACACGTCAGCCCCGTCTGATGCCGTCGTTTTTGGACCTGACTCACCTTTTGATGCTGTGCCAGCAGAGGCTTTAGAAACGCATCGTGCTTTGCAAGCTGTACGTCAACAAGACCAAGAACTCATGGCAGATCAAGCGTGGCGTGAGAGAGGGGTTAAGAGTGTTTTGGCTCTACATGGCCTCTTGTCAGATTTAGACAACAATATTCAAGACCCTGATATAGCCGGTCATATAGAATCTCTTCTGGAAGCCTTGCCGTACATGATTGAAACGGGAGCGCAGAAGAGAGCTGTTCAGTGGGCCTTGAAAATGATTTTAAGTTTATTGAGTGCTTATTCTCCCAGAGATGTTATGCAAATTTCCAGGCGAGGTTATGCTCTCACTCAAGTTGAAAACACCTACCAACAACTTTTTCATGATGACAAAGATGTCTTTGAAGCTAAAGAATGGTTTTTCTTTCCTGTGCTACATTTTGCTGAAGAATTACAAACAAGAATTTGTAATTTAATTACGGTGGAAAATAGAGAGCGCTGGCAAGAAGATTTTCGTCCTTATGTGAAACCCGATTTTGTCGCTCAATTTAATGCTTTGCTTTTTATGAATGGTAATGACGTTGTTGATAGGATGGAAGATTTAAAGTCTGCTGAGGCGAAACTCTTAGATTTGCAGACAACTTTAGAAGATGTTCAGAATGATTTACAAAAAAGAAGTTTGTCTGATGATGATTTGGCAAAACGTGTTCAAGCAAATCTTGGTATTGTGAAAATGATGCAGGCTTATTTATATCGCTGTTTAATCCAGAAGCCTCTGGCTTAACTCTTAAAGTGATCAAAACCTTTAGTCTTTATTTTTACTTCTTTTTGTTTGGAATCAAAAACTTGAATGGTCGGTGTGTGGCTATCTTCGCAGGGTTTCATGACAGAACCTATGCGATTTATTTGAATGTTACGTTTCATTTCTAATTTTTTGAGTAAATTAGGTAGCTTTTTATCATCCATGCAAAAGAGGAGCTGATAGTCTTCTCCACCTGTGAGCAAGGTTTCCACAGGGTCTAGTTTGAGTTTCTTGCATGTCTCATGGAATTCTTTTTCAATAGGGATGTCATCTAAAACAAGGCGGGCTTGCATTTTTGAGGCATGCATCATGTGTTCCAGATCCTGCACAAGACCATCGCTTGTATCAATCATGGCATGCACATAAGAACATTCTGCTAAAAGAGAACCCAAAGCAATACGTGGTCGCGGATTTTTAAAGGCTTGAACATAGGCATGATCAATTATTTTCTTCTTTTTTAAACCAGCAAAACCAATAGCAGCAGAGCCTAAAGGACCAGAAACGTAAATGCCATCACCTTCTTGAGCGCCATCACGATATTTACATCCCGTATTAGTCACCTCACCCACAACAGTGATGGAAATGAAGAGTTTGTCAGGGCTTCGTGATAGATCGCCACCAACAATGGAAACAGAAAATTCATTGGCTACGTATTCCAGTCCTGTGTAAAGTTCAGAAATATCAGATGATGTCATTTTTGATGGTATACCCAGAGCGACAAGAGCGTAGGCTGGTTTTGCGGCCATGGCAGCAATGTCACTTAAGTTAACGGCCATGGCTTTTTTTCCTAAATCAAGCCAAGAGGTGAATTTTAATTCAAAATGAATATCTTCAATGAGCAAATCCTTTGAGATGACATGAACAGTGTGCGTATCTTTTTTAACCACTGCAGCATCATCGCCTATACCTTTGATGAGCTGTGGATTACGTTCTATGATATGCGTTTGAATGTTTTTTATTATGTCAAATTCTGAAGTCATTGTGTGCGTCGCTCGTCGCTCGTCGCTCGTCGCGCGTGAGACATGAGACGTGAGACGAAATTTAATGAGCTGTTATTCCTGTTTTCTTAATAGTCATAATCATAGAATCAATAATAGGGCCATCTCCGGCACGAAAGCCTTTTATGCCTGTAACCCCTTGATAACCACGTCCTTCAACAAGGGCATTCTTAATACTACCTTCGCCACGATCAGCGGCTGTTTCACGAATCAGCATCATGATATCATAACCATAGGCTTCCAAAACGCGTGGGACACGACCATAACTATGTCTGAAGAGCTCATTAAATTGTCGTACAGAGGCTTGCTTTGAATCGCCATGATAAAGATCTACAAAATAAGAGCCTGGAAAGTTTTCTGCTAGTGTGAGCGAAAGTTCCGGATCATTCCATGCTGTTGTGCCAATGAGCGCTACGTCTTTAATGCCATTATGAGCCAGCGCTGCCGCCATAGCGTTTACATTTTGATAGCTATCAGGAATGAAAATGGCATCAAAACCAATGCCACGATCAGGTTTATCGACATGGCCAATGCTTTTTTTCAGTTTGCGCGCTTCAGCATACACATCCTTTGACCATTTATTGTATTCTGCTAACGCTGTGACGCGTCCACCATTAAGGCGCACTTCTTCCATGAAAAGTTCTGACATGGTTTGGCCGTAGTTTGTGTTGGGGTGTAAAACACCAAAACTACGATAACCTTTGCTACGTGCTGCTGAAAAAATGGCATGAATTTGTTCTTTGGGTTGCAAGCCCACTTGGAAAATATAATCACCTTGTGTCATGAGCCCCGATTTCTGTGTGATCGGAAAAATTGGAATGCGCAGTTCACTGGCTGTGATACCAGCTTCAATAGCCATGGAACTCGATAAGGGCCCTATGATCGCGACAACACCCTCTTGTTTAAACTCATGAATGGCATCATTAATGGCGTTAGCTGAGTACGCGGCATCTTTCACAATGAGTTGAATGCCTGAATTGCCGTGACAGGTATGATTAATACCGGCAGCACATTTAATGCCATCTAAAACAGCATAGCCAAAACTTTCATAACGACCAGCTAGTGGCACGAGAACGCCCACTTTGTAATGGGCTTTTTCGAGGCTTAAATCAGAATCATCAGTGCCCATTTCTTCTAACATTTTACGGGCATTGAAAGCGTATTCATTTTTAGGGTAGTGTTTTACAAAGCGGACTAATAATTGTTTGGCGCGGCTAAATTTTTTGCCTTCAAAATATGTTTTGCCGAGTTTGAATTGGACATAGGCGTGTGCGGGTGTTTCCGTAACATATTTTTTCATCCAGGTTGTAATGTTTGAAATGAGCAAAGGAGTCGTGACCCAACCCTGGATTAGGTTTTTGGCCTGTGCAAAGGAAACCACATCTGAACCCTGTAGATTTCTTAAGGAAGCGCCCGCATAATCCTCATAAGTATCATAAAGGCGGAGTGTAGCATAGTCACCAAAATCACGATCAACCTGGGCATGTCGTGCGCTACGAATAGCCAGTGAATAATATTGGACACGCATTTTTGTGGGTAATAACTTTGCGTGGATATCTTTTAGTTCACGCAGAACGTCATCATAGTTTTCTTGCTTATAGTGAGCATAGGCAACCATATGCTTTGCTTTTTCTTTATATTCAGGTGAGGGTGTTTTGCGAACAAGTTCAGAGAATTTATTAGCGGCATCTTCTAGCCGTGATTGGAGAAAGAAAATTTTACCTTGTTTGTAATAAGCTTCATCAGTCAGATTGTTGTATTCGAATGTTTGAATGAAATTTTCGTAGCCATGATAGGCGTGTGTGTAATTTTTTAATCGATACTGTTTTTCAACACGTTGAAATTCATTTTGCACTTGTGGGGTGACCATGCCCGGATAAGATACTTTTCTTGCTGTGCCCCCGCAATGGACCAGAGAGACAGCAATAAATAAGAGGGTAAGGGTTAATAATTTTTTATAATGGTCATGCTTTTCCAAACAATCCTCCCCAGAGCCTTTTAAACAAAGAGTGTTTTTTACTACAAATATTAATAAATAGGTCACCGCGATCTTTTTTACTATTACTTTTATAAAGACCTTTCCCTTGTATTCGGATCACGTCCCCTTTTTTAACTTTTTTTCCAATAACAAAAGGAACTTCTTCAATAGGTGTTTTTAATTTGAGTGATTCATCTTTGTTATGGCTATGAAAATCAACGTGGTACTGGCATACTAAATCGTAATTATCAATTTGAAAGATAGGATCACGATAGAGCCGTGGTTCAATACAAATTTCTGTTTGTTTATTCGTGATGAGGTCCTGAGATTTGATGGTAAACTGTTCATTTGGTTTTAAACCAACAGGAATGTAAAACTTTTGTTGGTGATATTGTTTTAATCGGCCAAATCCCTGACAACGAGCACATTTGTCTGTGACAATGCGACCGCGTCCAAAGCATCGTGGACAACCTCGGGGATTTTTTTCTGTTTTCTTCTTTTTGATCACACCCTGACCAAAACAATAGGTGCAAATACGAGCAATATGACCACTTTTTGCGCCAATGCCACGGCAATCTGGGCACTTACGATAAGCCATCATTTTTTGTTTTTTCAAGACACCTGTCATCAACTCATGTAAGGTTAAGTATATGATTTGTGGTTCTAAATACCCAATGGTAGTTTTAGATTGTGAAAAGCCAAAGATGTCGGCAAAAATATAATCTAAATTTTAAACGCGTGTTTTCTTAGAAATCTCTTCAGCACTGGGTTGTTCTTTTATATTGTAGTGTTTAAAGAGATCATCAATATGACCAAGGCAAAACTCATAGGCCTCCATGACTTTACGGAAATCCTCTGTTGTGTCCTTTTCTGGGTTTTTATCAGGATGAGCTTCATGGGCACGGTTTAAATAGGTTGTGCGCAATTGTTCTAGGGAATTGAGCTTTCTAATATTGAGGATTTTTATGGCTTTTTTAAGATTCAAAACTTCTTCCTCTTGATAGTTGCAATTTTGTGTTTAATTAAATAAAACACATAAACTTATGAAGGACAAAGTATCAGAATTACGCAAGATTCTTAATCAACAAAAACAGTCAAATCAAACTGAAAATTTTGACCCAGATCAAACCATATCGGAAAATGTTTCTGAAATCAAAGAAGTTGATGTGGATGTCGGACATCCTATATCAGACACGTCTGACAAGTCAGACGTGTCTGAAGAAAAAGGATTTAAGGAACAGCTGGCTCAATTGCAAGATAAATACAACAAAGCCATGGAGGCCAATAAGGCCCAAAGCAATATGTATTTAGCAAAAGCGGCTGAGTTTGAGAATTTTAAGAAACGCTTGCAAAAAGAACATGATGATTTTTCCCAATACGCTAATGAAAAACTTATTACAGAATTATTGCCAATTATCGATAGTTTAGAGCAAACTCTTGATCATGCGCCTCAAAAAGATGATCCTTTTGTGGCCGGTGTTGCTCTGATTCATAAGCAAGTCATCCAAACGTTGACAAAGTTTGGGGTAGAGGTCATTTTGGGAGAGGGTGAAACGTTTGACCCTCATCGCCAAGAAGCCATTGGAACAGAAAAGAATAAAGAGTTTGATGCCGATAAAGTTATTATGGTTCACCGAACAGGTTATATTCTCAATGGTAAGGTGATTCGGGCTGCCTTGGTGACTGTTAGTCAGTAAAGTATTATGAAACAGAAAGATAAGAAACAAAATCTTCCTTTATCTGAAAATTTGCATGAGACACTGCTTGTTTTTTTACTCATTGTCTTTTTATGTGTGAGTTTTTTTTATATCTTCTCTGAAATTAAAGCGCCTTTATTTCAAACAAAAATACAATTGAATATTGTGCCGCAAAGCACGTTAGCGCATAAGCCTTATCAATACCAAAATTATCATAATAGTTTAGCACTTTTAGCAGCTCATCGTGACCAGCTGATGCATGATGATTTTATTAAAATTTTGGCACAAGCTAACTCACTTAAAGCGCTCATTGAAGCCTCTGTTCGTGAAGATAAGTGGGATTCTCGTATTTCTTATTTGCGCAGTATAAACAAAAAAAATACACCTGTTACGCAACAGGAAATGTGGGTTCGATTAAAAGAAATTATTGTTTCTGAGATCGATAAAGATAATCAGGCAATTTTGATCACACTTTCTGATCGTAACGCTTTACTTGTTGAGGCTCTAACCGATCAGCTGCCCAAAATATATCAAGGCATTTTAGACAGGCGAAATGTAAATGAAGAGGTAACAAAGGCCTATGAACAAACGATTCAAACAGAACTTGAAGAGCAAAGGAGAGGTGTGCTTGTCGCTGCTGTGCCATCTGAGGAGACAGTGCCCTTAGTAAGTGTTCCCGTCGTAACCTCTCAAGAGGTTGCGGTGCAGAAAGAGTTGTTGAGTCATCAGCTAAAAGAATTGCAAGAAATCTTGATTTCAGAGAATAAATATGTGCCCGCATTTTTAGGGGATCATTTGGCAATGAATGCTCTTCATAAAGATATTGAACAAAACACAAAAGTGGTTGTTGCCATGCAACAAGCTAATGAAACGCAGACTCTGGCCTATAGAAATGCCGAGAGCAATTTGAAACTTTTGCAATCTTTATATAATAGTGAAGTGCAACACACCATGAAGGCTTTGCAAAACACTTATGCACAAGTGAGTTTGAGCAAGGGTGTTTCCTCTCGTATTAATACAAAGCAGAATAGTGTCACTCTGAATCCAGCGTTATTAGGATCAATGGGGTTGAAGGGGATCGCATGGCCTTTAGGCAATTTATCATCCTTTTCTATTCAGAAGACTCTTTCACTTATGGATGCGGATGCTCGCGGCTTAAATTATATTTTTGTAATCGTATTCAGCTTGTTGTTGAGTCTGATGATTTTTGGAATTAAATATTTATTTCTTTCAAAGCTGCACGCAGCACATGATGTTGAGAATTTTTTACAGGTACCTGTACTCGGTGTGATTCCCAACAAAAAGAAAGCATAAGATATGGCGACAGTGAAACAATCTTTTTCCTTTGATGACTACCGTCATTCTGGAAAACAGGAATTCTATTCTTTTCTTAAAACGAATATCAATCATCGTGCAAAAAACATTAGACATCTTGCCGTTTCCAGTGTGGCGCCCAGCAAGGAGAGAACGGCTTTAGCAGAGAATATAGCGTGTCAGTTGGCCAGAGAAGGAAATCGTGTCTTGTTTATCAGTACGGATCTCACTTATAAATCTGAGTTGGCCTCAAAAGGAGGTTTGACTCATTTATTAGCCCAGTTACTGGGGCGACCTGTGAGCAAAGGACAAATTCTTGATTATGGTTTGCTTGATTTGTTTTTTCTTGTTTATTTGCAACAGAGGACCGGAACATTGGAGCTGCTGACGCGTAACAATAACAAATATACAGCGACATTTCGCCAAGGCATTGTCTGTCGTTTAGAAACGCCTAATTATAAAATGTCTGATATTGATGCTAATCTTAAAATGAAGAAGGCATCTTGGAAAGAATTGGCACGAACGTACAACCAAGAGTTACAACACCTGTTTCAAGAGTTTAAAAGGGTTTCTTTTGTTTCATTTGCATTTTACCAAAGCATGGTATTAGGGCTTAAAAAAGTTCCCAAGCTTCTCGGAGATACTTACCCCTTTATACATGAACAATTAGAGGGGCATAATTATATTCTCAGATGTTTGCATTTGAATTCATTTAAAAGAGAACACAATTTTTTTATCATGAATCGTGGGACTCATGCCTTGAACCTAGCAAAAGGCAAGTCATATCAAAGCGTTAGCAGTCTTTTAGAGCTGCTGAGCCGACACTATGATCGTATTGTGGTTGATACGCCCACATTGTGCCAGGGACAAGATGGGGCTTTATTATGCGGCCTGTCTGAAGGGGCTCTTATTGTGATTGATCATCATAATGTGAGTCGATTTAGGATAAATAGAGTGGTCCATAAACTCAAGGATGCTGATGTAAATATTGTGGGAACTGTTTTGGGTTAAAATATTATTGACCTGAAAAAATAACCTGTTAGTGGCCGTTGCTGGAGTAAAAAACTACCAATTATTGTTTGCAGTACCATTGTTAGATTTGGTTATAGCAGCTTTAAGTCTAGAGTGTGTTTACTGCTGAAGATGTAGAAAATTATGAAAGTATATCAAACTGAGAATTTACGTAATGTATGTTTAATTGGCGACAAAGGTGTTGGTAAGACAACCATGTCAGAAGCTTTGCTCTATACAGCAAAAGTCACAACGAGACTTGGCAAAGTTGATGAAGGCAACACAATTGTTGATTATGATCAACAAGAGATTGAGCGTAAACAAAGTCTGACCACAAAGATTTTTGCTCTTGAATGGGAAAACTGCAAACTAAATTTTTTAGATACACCCGTTTATGCTGATTTTGTTGGTGAAGCACAAGCAGCTATGTGGGTGAGTGATATCGCTTGTCTCGTTATTGATGCGGGCAGACAAATCACTATTGGTACAAGAAAATATTATGATATGGCCGCCACTCTCGAACGTCCTCTTTGCTTTTTTATTAATCGTATGGATAATTCTCGTGCGGAATGGAAGCCCAGTTTAGATCAAGTAAAAGAACTCACAAACAATCGTGCCGTATTGTTTAGTCTTCCTTGTGGACAGAGTGATTCTTTTAAAGGTGTTATCGATCTCATTGAGATGAAAGCCTACACGGCTACTGACGCTCAAGTGAGCGAAATGACTATTCCAGATGATATGAAAGATGAAGCACAAAAACTTCATACAGATCTTATGGAAACGGCTGCTGAAACAGATGAATCCTTAATGGATAAATATCTCGAAACAGGCGAGCTCACGCGTGATGAAATGAGAACAGCATTAGTTAAAGGAATTAGCACCCGAGATATTTTTCCCATATTTGCTGGTAGTAGTGACAAAAACATTGGTGTGAATGTATTAATGAATAGTACAGCACATTTCTTTCCCTCACCTGCCATGGTAAAATCACCTCCCTGTAAAGTTGGTGAAGAGGAAACACGGCTTGAGCAAAAAGCAGATGGTTCGTTAGCCATGCAGCTATTTAAAATGACAGCTGATCCAGGGTTAGGAGAAGTATTTTACTTAAGACTTTATTCTGGCAAATTGGCTTCTGGTGACGATGCCTATAACCCTGCAAACAATACAACGGAGCGCATGGGGCATCTTTTTACCATGCGTACTAAAGAGCGCATAGAAGTGCCTGAAATTCATGCTGGTGATATTTTTGCCACAGCACGTCTGAAGAACGTTTCTATTTGTGATACTCTTTGTGATAAAAAAGACCAAGTTGTCTTCAACAGTATTCCTTTTCCCAATCCAGCAATTTCATTTTCATTGATCGTGAAAACACGTCAGGAACAAGACAAATTAAGTATGGGCGTATCTAAACTTATTGCAACAGACCCCACCTTCAAAATGCATATTGATAAAGAATTTTCTGAAACAATCATTTCAGGAATGGGCGAGCAGCACATTGATGTGATGATTGAGCGACTCAACCAACGTTATAGTGTCAAACCTGAACTTGGCAAACCTCATATTCCTTTTCGTGATACCATCACGAAAAAAGGTGAAGGCCAAGGTAAATACAAGAAACAAACTGGTGGTCACGGTCAATATGGTGATTGCTGGTTACGCGTTGAACCTTTGCCTCGAGGTGCTGGTTTTGAATTCGTGAATGCTATTGTAGGTGGTGTGATTCCTTCAAAATTTATTCCTTCAGTTGAAAAAG
>JAHJDR010000305.1 GCA_018812345.1 bacterium
TGGTTTATTTCTTCGCCGCTAACAATTTTATTTGTTGTTTATAATCGTTTGGAATCTGCTTTTGTTGTTCATGTTATTTTATTGGTGGTTCGCACTGTTCCTTTGATTATTGGTGGAATAGTGGGGAACGCTTATTTGGCAATAGCTCTTTTTGCCTGTTCAGGTATACTTGCTTACGGGGGGTTGCTTTTTTGGTGCTCCTCATTGGCTGGTGTCTCTATGCTGGAACAATTGCGAATAATTTATCAAGAGGCACTTTATGTGGTCCCTGTTGTTGGGGCGATTCTTCTCTTCAAGATAGGTTTTGGACTATCTGCAGGAATTGTTTTTTTTGTTAGCCTTTTTGGTATGCTTGCGTATGGGGTGTTGCTTGTTCGTCGAGATCCTGAACTATTAGGATATTTTAACAATATAAAACAACGCATCGTAAAAAAGTGACGTGTACAGAGCGTGATATTAATGGAGGATAGAAAAAAAATGAGAGAAAGTGAACTTGGAAGGAGCTGGGGTGATCTGTTGGGTCAAATCCATCCGAACCTAACTTATCGTGAACTATTATCTCTTTCACGACAACTCAAACAACTCAATTCAAAAGAAATTACGGAACCGGAACGTGTTGCTGTTGTAAAAACGAAGATAGCTCTGGTGGGCAATAACACACTTTCATTTGCTTGCGCCCCCCTTGAAGTTTTTTTGGCTAAGCAGGGCATTAAAGCAGAATGGTTTGTGGGAGAGTATAATAACTACCAACAGGAATTGTTATCAGACGATTCCCCGCTATATGCATTTGAACCCCAGGTGGTAATTTTAGCACTTGATCATCGCGCAGTACATTTTATGCCAGAAATCGGGGCTGTGGCGTCTTCTGTGAGTGATGCTGCCGAAAGGCAAGTTCGAGAATGGGATTACCTGTGGTCGAAAGTGAAAACCAGATGCGGTGCTTCTGTGATTCAATTGAATATTACCCTACCGCATGAGCAGATATTTGGGCATTATGAGGCCAAAGCTGCGTGGGGGCCAACGAATTTTTTACGAAGGATCAATCAATTAATAGCCGAACGGGCACCCAGCCATGTCTATATTTGTGATACAGAGCAACTGAGTAATCGTATTGGGAAGCGAAACTGGTTTCATGAACCCACATGGTATACCACAAGACAGGCGTTTGGTTTTGAGGCATTGGTTACTTTGACCTATAGCTTGGCAGCCATAGTGGGGACTATTCTTGGTAAATCACGTAAATGTCTTGTGTTGGATTTGGATAATACTTTGTGGGGTGACGTTATTGGAGATGTGGGTGTAGAGGGCATAAAGCTTGGACAGGGAGATCCTTTGGGCGAAGCTTTTATTGACTTTCAAACCTATTGTCGTCGTCTTAAGGAGCGGGGTGTTGTTTTGGCTGTTTGCAGCAAGAATAATTATGAGACGGCTTGCACACCATTTAAAGAACATCCTGAAATGGTTCTTAAGCTTAATGACTTTGGGGCTTTTATTGCAAACTGGGAAGATAAGGCCACAAATTTGAAGCGAATCGCTCTAGAATTGAATTTAGGTACTGATTCAATTGTGTTTGTTGATGATAATCCAGCCGAGAGAGCTTTGGTTAAAAAATATCTTCCAGAAGTTGCTGTTCCAGAAATGCCAAGCGATCCAGCACTGTATCGACGCGTATTAGACGAACATCATTACTTTGAAATATTAACCCTGTCTCAGGAAGATCTGACTCGTACCAGCTATTATTTGGTGGACAAAAAACGCAAACAACAGGAATTAGCAACAAATGATATTTCTGATTTTCTTAAGTCTTTAGAACAAGAGTGCGAAGTGGGGCCCTTTGATGAAATTAACTTGCAACGCATCGTTCAGTTAATTAATAAAACGAACCAGTGGAATCTTACAACACAAAGATTGACGGAAGGTGAGGTGAGAGGCTTTATTAATAACCCGTCATATCACACTTATTGGGTTCGTCATCGTGATAAATTTGGTGATAGTGGATTGATCAGTGTTGTTATTGCAGAAAAAAAAGGATCAGAGTTTGATATTCAAACGTGGTTGATGAGTTGTCGTGTCATCAATCGGGGTATAGAAGATTATTTGTTTAATAGGCTATTGGAAGATGCGCGACGCCTAGAAACCACTTTGATCGTTGGGACTTATAAACCAACAAAAAAAAATGTATTAGTTTCCGGACTATACGAAAAATTTGGTTTTAAATACCAAGGTGTTGATGATGATGGGGCTAGCAAATGGTTGCTACCTCTCACGGAGAATGTGACGAGCCGTTCTTGTTTTATCAGGGAAGCAGGATCAGACCGTCACAAAGCATGATGAAATAAGGAGGTCTTATGTCCAAAGAAATAGAGTGTCATGAAAGGCTGACAAAGGTCTTTCGAGAAAACTTTGATAATCCAACGCTAGAGATTGAAGACGAACACAATGCGGACAGTATTCCCGGCTGGGATTCTCTTGCACACGTGACTCTCATAGTTTCTATTGAAGAAGAATTTGGGGTTAGTTTTTCAACAGCAGAGATAGCTTCGCTTAATTGTGTTGGGGACATCAGAAAGATCATTATTGAAAGGGCGGAGTTTTAGCGTAGGTTATATTTATGTCGTTACTCAGCTATAATGCCAAACAATATATCAGAAAGGCTTTGCCCGACCCTTTACGTAGGAGCGTCAGGGACATTCTAAAGAAAAGGGTTTCCAAGCAGCGAGAGAAAGCGAAAAAAAAAGTAGTTTTTCAATATGGTCGTTTTGGGCCAGAGGAATTGTACAACAAATTAAGGGAAAATCAAATCAAGCCTGATGGGGTTCTTTTGGTACAGAGTTCCTTTGATAGGTTTTATAATTTTGATGGTACGGCAGAGGATGTGCTGAATGTTTTGGAGAGAATCGTTGGTGATAGGGGAACTCTAATGATGCCGGCACACCCTCGCTACAATATCAAAACGCCATCTTTTTTTGATGTACGGAAAACGCCAACAAGAACAGGTCTTTTGTGTGAGCTGTTTCGACGCAAATCCGGTGTCTTGCGGAGTTTGCATCCGACACATTCCGTATGTGCCAGAGGACCTCTTGCAAAGATGCTTGTTGAGGAGCACCATAAGGATCCGTTAAGTTGTGGTCTTCTGTCTCCGTATGCAAAGTTGGTAGAATTTTCTGGTAACATTCTAGGCTTGGGACTGCCTCCAGGGTATACCACGTTTCTTCACGTTGTTGAAGACCTAGATGTTGACGCTTATCCCAAGCGTGTGTATGCAGACAAAATATTTGAGTTTACTATCATGGATGAAAGAGGCGATAAGTTTACAATGAAGTTAAAACGTCGCGATAACAGAATGGGAGCAAGGATGGATCTTCCTAGGTTTACAAAATATTTGAATGAAAAAGGTCATCGAGTTTTTGATGTTCATGGGATACCTTGTTTTGTTGCCAGGGCAAAACCATTGCTTGATGAGCTCAAAGATTTGACGAAACGTGGAATACTTCTCTATAGGTAGCGACTAATTTTATCCTAATAGTATTCGAAATAATTATGGAGAAAACAGGTGAATGCGTATACGTTTGAAGAATTGACAATTGGAATGACGGCTCAATTTGATACTGTCGTAACAGACTCAGATGTTTCTAGCTTTGTAGACTTGTCTGGGGATTCGTCACCCATTCACATGGTGACTAAGTTTGCAGAGGACAGAGGGTTTCGAGACAGAATCGTTCATGGTGTGCTGGTAGCATCTTATGTAAGCCGTTTGATAGGCGTTTATTTACCTGGAGCCAATGGTTTGCTTCAGACGATTGAGATGCAGTTTCGAAAACCATGTTATTCGGGTATGAGAATAAGGGTTTCAGGTGAGATTGTAAGACGCATTGAATCAGTTCGGGCCGTTCGAATAAATATTAAGGTGACAGATCTTGACAGTGAGGCGATATTGTCTAATGGGACTGTTCAGTCTGGAATACTTGATCTAACGACCGGGGCTAAAATATAATCTTCATTATGGGAGGTAAAAATATGAACACTAATGAGAAATATGATTTTGTTAAAAATAGTTTACAGAAAAAATATTCGTTTTTCGCTGGAATCCTCACTACATGTGAGGAAATGCTAGATGCAACGTGGAAAAATGAGCTTGTTTCTGATCTAGAGCGCATGTTTGGGGCTGTTGAAGGGCAGGAATTTGCCAAAGCGCTGGATGGGTATGTAGAGTTTTCGATAGATGCGGCAAAGAACCAGCAGTACTATCTTAAGCACGACCATTATAAATCTTCGAATTTTTCTGAAGTGAAAAAGGAGCTTTATGATAATGAGGAACACATGCTTGGCAACTATTTGCCTGGAATGTTAGTTTCCCATTACATTTGGCCCCACCATTACAAAATGGGGAAACGTTATAGAAACGAAATTATGCCATGGGTTAAAAAGAAAAATCCCAGTCTATTTGTTGAGGTTGGAACAGGATCTGCAATGTACTCCAAACTTACGATGTTGGCATTAGAAACGATAAACGGGATAGGTTATGATATTTCTCCACATTCTGTAACGTTTGGAAAAAGGGTCGCTGAAGCGTTTGGATTTTCTAATCGGTTCAAATTTGTACAACAAGATGCCTTCCAGAATCCACCCAAAGACAAAGCTGACTTTGTTGTCAGTCAAGAGGTGTTGGAACACTTGGAAGATCCTTTAACGTTTTGTAAAAATCTGTGCAACATTCTTAAAGATGATGGTTGTGCCTACATCACAGCAGCGATCACAGCAGCACATTCAGACCACATCTATCTTTTTAAGAGCCCGAAAGAGTTGTCATCAATGTTGGAGGAAGCTGGTTTTCGTTCTGTTTTGGAGATAGAAGAGGCTTCAATCGATACTCGCGTTCCAGAGAAGACGCCTCGGATCGCAGGGCACTTGCTTGTTAAAGCTTGATACACGTTTTTTGTTAACCGGAAATAATAGTGCGCTCGCCCCTTATAATTCTTAACTAATTATTGTTAATTTTGTGACCATTACGATCAAAACGTCATCTCAATACACTGAAGAAAAGAAATACATCGCCCATGTTGTGTTTTGTGAATTTCTAGGAATTGATATCAATCTTGTTTTTGAGGATACAAAAAAGACAACCATCATTTTTCCTAACAAACACAAGCTGGTCATTTCAGATGTTCTTTTTCAAACACCAGCGGACAAATGGTTGGCGCTCGACTCACTTCCAAAACAACCGCTACGTCTATGGATTGCGTCTTCAATTATTGATGAAGACGTGCTTGTGGAGAAAATGATTCCGGTTATATATGGGGAGCTCTTGACTGGGGACAGTTGGGTGGATCAAGAGGGGAGTACTATTCATTTGGGCCTTGATGTTTTTGGTAGCATATTTTTCATGCTGACGCGTTATGAAGAAATCGTGCGGCCAGCACAAGACAAGCATGGTCGTTTTCCAGCAACCGCTTCCTTGGCTTTTCAGGAGGGTTTTCTAGATCGGCCCATTGTTAATGAATATGTTGAAATACTTTGGGCTCTTATGAAAAGGTTATGCCCTTCATTGAAGCGAAAAAAACGTTCGTTCAGGTTTTTGCTAAGCCATGATGTCGATCGACCATACGAATACGCTTTCAAAAATTTGAGAGAAATTTCTAGAACCATGGTGGGGGATATTGTTTTCAGACATAGCCCCAAAGCAGCACTCAATCGTTTCAAAACATGGCGACAAGTATGCCGTGGTGACGATGTGGCAGATCCTTTTTTTACATTCGACTGGATCATGGACCAGAGCGAGGTTCATGGATGCCGTAGTTCTTTTTATTTTATCCCAAGATCGTATGGAAAGAAAAAATATGAAAGCCCTTATGATCTTTATCATCAAAAAATATGTGATTTGATGCAGAGAATATACAGGCGAGGGCATGAAATAGGCTATCATGCGAGTTATACTTCGTTTGGTGAGCCCGATTGTGTTAAAGAAGAGGTAAACTTGTTGCAGAAAACATGTGAGCGTTTGGCTATCAAGCGGGATGATTGGGGCGGTCGTCAGCATTACTTAAGATGGCAATCACCAACGACTTGGCAGAGTTGGGAGCAGGCGAGCCTCTCTTATGATAGCACGCTGGCTTATGCCGAATATGCTGGCTTTCGAACGGGCAGTTGTTGCGAATATTCCACGTTTAACATTTTGACAAAACAACAACTCAAATTGAAAGAGAGACCACTGATTGTGATGGAAGGTTCAATTATTGATGATGCGTATATGGGACTTGGTTTGACAGAGGAGGCCTTTGAGCGGATCAAGTTATTGTTTGAACGCACTAAACTTTTCAATGGTGATTTCACGGTTGTTTGGCACAACTCATCTTTGATTTCTGAAAAAGCTAAGAACATGTACGTGGACATGCTCCGTCTTAACTCAGCTCATTAAAAAAATGAAAAAAATTCTTATCATGTGTAATGGTGATCCTTCTAAGAGACCACGTCCTTATAGGATTATACAGGCGCTCAAGGAAAAATATCATGTGACCGTTGTTGCTGGTGGAGAGAAATTTTATGATGCTATAGATTTTATTCCTCTTCCAAATATTAATCCTAAAAACATTGGGGATAAAATAATATTGGCCTTGCAGCATAAATTTGGGAATTTTGAGAAAATTCTTTGGCCACAACCCATGGTTAATTTGAAAAAAATATTAGTGAAATCTCATTTTGATGTTGTGGTGTGTCAGAATTTAAATCTTCTTCCTTTAGCTTTATCTGTGCGTGGTGACGGCAAGGTTCTTTTTGATGCCCGGGAATATTTTCCCAGTCACTTTGAGGATCTTTTTATCTGGCGATTTATATTTCAAAAGATGAATCAGTACCTGTGTGAGACATATCTCAAAAACGTTGACCAGATGATTACTGTTTCTGAAGGCCTGCAGACAGAATATAAAAGGGTTTTTGGAATAAAATCGGAAATAATCACGAGTTTTCCAGATTATCAGACCTTAGAACCTTCACGAGTTGATGACGGTCACATTAAAATTATCCATCATGGGAGTGCTAATCCTTCTCGTAAGATTGAAACCATGATTAATATGATGGATTATGTGGACGAGCGGTATTCATTAGATCTCATGCTTGTAGCGCCTGGAAATAAAAAGTATTTAAATAAGCTAAAAAGAATGGCCAATAATAGTTCGCGTGTTCGTGTCATTGAGCCTGTGAAAATGAATGATATTGCCTCATTTACGAATCGTTATGATGTGGGGTTGTATCTTTTTCAGCCCAGAAATTTTAACACAAAACACATGTTACCCAATAAACTGTTTGAATTTATTCAAGCACGTTTGGCTATAGCGATTGGGCCTTCTATTGAAATGCGTAAGTTTGTTGATCACTATAAGTGTGGTATTGTAGCACCTGATTTTGAGTCAAAGACTATGGCTAAGATTTTCAATCAGCTTGCGGTCAAAGATATCGTTGAGATGAAAAATAAAGCAGACAAAGCTGCCAGGGAACTTCACGCAGGAGTGAATGCTAAAAAAATTCATGGTATCGTTGCCAATCTTTGTTTGTAGAAAAGTTTTATTATTAAAAGAAAGGACTCTTGGATGTCAAAAGGTCATAAATTTGTTTATGTTACAGCTGTGGATATTTCTGTTAATGACGGTCCTGGGATTAATGAAAGAGAGTTTGTTAAGGAGCTCCTCAATAATTTTGATGATTCAGTAACCTGTGTTTTGCAAAAACCAGCCTGTCCCGAGAATTTTAATGATCCTCGAGTAGAGTATGTGATGAGTCATAGACGTCATAACCCTGTTTTTTGGTTGCTCTATACTCTGACAACAGTCTGGCGGGTGATGAAGCTAAATAGAAAACATTGTTTAGATGCGCTAGTTTTTCGCATTGATATTGTGCCACTTGTAGAAATTCTTTTAACTTATATTATTCGTAAACCTGTTTTTTTAAAAACAGTGGCAGGTGGTGCCTTTAAACCAAGAAAGATTGTGCGGCTGGTACATGATTTAGCAGCTCCTTTAAGAACGCTGATTCTTAGAAAGGCAACAGCCATGGATTCTGTGGGCTTGACTAGCAAAGATTGGGTTGTGGACACTTATGGTGTCGCACAACAATTGATCGAAGTGATTCCCAATGGCGTGAATGTTAAGATGTTTAACCCCCTTAATAGTCAAGAGAGTAAAAAAGCATTAGGACTCAACACGTTTGATTTTGTTGTTGGTTACGTAGGAGCTTTGCGAGCAACATCTTGTCTCGAAGATCTGATTCAAGCCATTCAAAAAGTACGTGAGCAGCATAATGTGGGGCTTGTTCTTGTCGGTGAAGGCCCTCAACGCGCCTGTTTAGAAGGTCTTGTTGAGGAATTAGCTCTTCAAGAAGTTGTGATGATCGTTGGCGCTATTCCCTATACGGATGTTCCCAAGTACATGTCTTCTTTTGATATTGCTGTTGATCTGACAGCGAATCCAATAAAAATGCGTAAAACTGTGGCGCATGCTTCTTATTCTCAAAAGATAGCGCAATACTTAGCCTGTGGAAGTCCTGTTTTGGCTTGGGATATGGTTGATACTGTTTTTCTCAAAGAGCAA
>JAHJDR010000041.1 GCA_018812345.1 bacterium
GATATGGTAAAGTTGTTGGTAAGGTAGACATAGGTGGTGTTTGTTTCTCTGTCATAGTATTTGATTCTTCGTAATTTGTCCGGATAATCTTTATGAGAATAGAAGTGATTGAGTATTATTACTTGATCACAACGAAGTCCTGTTTTTTTGTTGACTGGTCTAGAATAAATTCTTTTGAATGAAAGACTTTGTTTGGAACGAACTATGAAGTATGCGTGTTGTTTATGGATGATGTGTAATCGTTTGAAATGAAGATATCCACGATCCATAATATATATGGCTTCTTTTTCAAAAGTAATATGATAGAGGAAGTTAACATCATGGACTTTTGCCTTTGTTATGAGGAAATATGAAGGGATGTTACCGTTGAGGTCAAGCTGGGTGTGGATCTTTACTGCTGATTTCTGAAGCTCAAAGTACGCCCATTTGAAGGTAGCAAGACAGAGATCGATGATGGTGGAGTCGAGAGCATAGACCGAGTTTTTAAGTTCAATACTAAAATCATTGTCATCAACATACAACCCACGGGCGATGCCAATGAGGTGATTGGTAAAGTCTTGCCACATCCTCCAGTCGCGGAACTGGTTGGCGCGAGACAGGGTGGAAAGAGTAAACTTTTTTGTTTTGAAGCCGAGGTGGTAAAGTGAATTTGGGTGAGCGTTGAGACAGAGGACAATACCACGCAGACTATTGAGATTGGTCAGTTGACCGAACATGAGGGAGAGAAATTGATCGCGACAGGAGAGATTTTTTACTCGTTTGTTGCCGTCGTATTTCTCTATACATTTATTAAGCTCATAATCTGAAACCAGATCGACAATTTGAGAAAAGATGTATTTGTCTTGATTCATAAAGATAATTATCATTAGAATGAGTAAAACTGTGGATAATTATCTCATGTAAATTCAAATCAAAAAATACTAAAAAGGCTATTTTAGTTGTAAAGTTAGGTAAAATTTGGTACGATAAAAAAAGTTAACGCAACACTAGTGGCCGAAACGTTGTACGAAATAAATTTTTTATCATCTAATACCAAAGCATGTTACAATTAACAAGGACGAAAATTTGATTTTTATTTTTAAAGAGGGGTTTATGGTATTTTTTCTGCTCCTTTGGTCGCAGAAAAAATGATTTATTAAATATGACTGAAAGAGAATTTCCAAAACCAGAAATTAAAAAACCACAAGCCGACACGCTTGCTACTTTGTTATCCAACGCCGAAAACATTGAGGCTTTGCATGGTAAAGAATTTGCAGAGGTATTTTCCAGTGATGAAAGTATCCGTTCCTTCATCGAAGAGTTGGATGTAGGTACCTTTGTCGAGCTACTCAATAGTATTAATGGTATTATTCAAGATAAAGATAAAAAGGATTGGGGAATGGCCAAGGGGAGCGTTCCCATAACAATGGATGAAGGCATACGTGGCTCTGGCTATACCCCACCTCCAGCGCAAGATCGACAAATGCTTTTTGCCGAAGTACTTGAAGCCATGAAAAAAATGGTAAAAGATGAAAGAAGTTTGGAAGACACCGCTATCATGCTTTCAAGTTCGGTCAATGCAATCCACGCTTATACAGATGCAAATGGACGCACAAGCAGACTGCTCTACTTGTTGTTGACAAAGGGCCTAAATGAAGGAACAGAACCTGTCATTAAACAAGCATTATCCGAAGGTGGTCGGGACATTGTAGATATCAATCCTGAAAAAATTGAAGGTGAGCTACAAAGCGCCCTAATTCAAAGAATACACCCTAAAAGACCAGGTGGCACGATAGAAAGTAAAAAGAAAGGAAAAGATATTGTTTTTAACGAAATTTTGTCAGACGAGTTGAGATCGGAATTATTGGAAATGTTGGCAGATAGTACCTACAGCTCAATAGCATTACATCGCTATCTAGATGACAAACCAGACGCTGAGAAATACCTGAAAAACTATCCAGAAGGAGAAGCGAAATGGGGCGGACAATCAAAAATACTTCCCGAAAGGAACAACATCATGGTTGAAGCCCTGTTTAGAGACTTAGATGAAACACAAGCACGAGAGATACTCTCTATTTATAGACAGACAAAAGCTGAAATGGTACGCATCCTCATCGATTCCGCAGTTCATTCAGATAACAAAGAGTACACTGATACGGACGGGACAACCATACTGGAAAGATTCAGACAAAAGATAAAACGCGATTCCGAAATTGAATAAGGAGTTTTGAAAAATGCAATTCACCCCAAACCCCTCTTGCATTTTTCAAAACAAAATCAAATTTTCTTTCAATAAACCGAGAGTTCAATTCATTAAACGAAGATAAAAAATTTACATCGTACAACAGCGTGTATGCGGTTCAAGAAAAAGTGTGTTATTAATTTTTAGCGGTTGCACTTTTTCTTTCACCCATATTTTTGCCCTTTTCTATTATTAAGATA
>JAHJDR010000306.1 GCA_018812345.1 bacterium
AGCCCGCAACCGCTATACTAAAGTTTTGCAATTCTTTTAAATAGGACATCAATTCATTAGCATAGGAAAAACCGTCTTGTAGGGGATGCTCAAGGACCTGCTCATTTGGCCAATCTCCTCTCAAAGCAAGCACAAGATTGATTCCTTTTTGAAATAATGCATCAACATACTCTTTTATGTCCGCACGTGAAGACCCCACACAGGTGAAATGAAAGGCTGTATACGCTTTGATTTCATCATAAAGTTTAAAGGCGAGCTCTTTAGTTAAATCGCGTGTACTACCCATGGCGCCGTAGGTAACAGAAACATAGGCTGGATTAATGTTTTCTAAATCCTTTAAGTGAGCAATGAGAATTTCAATGCCTCTTCCCGTTTTTGGTGGAAAAACTTCCAAAGAGTATTGAAATCCTTTGCTATAGAGATCTGTAAAGTTCATGCTAGCAATATATCTATTAAGAATTAATTAATCAATCGAGAACGATGTTCACTTCTTCCATTTCATCAGGTTGAATGATGTTTGTATTGATAATGGTAAGCTGAGGTGCTGAGTAAGCGCCATCACTGAGAAGTATTTTTTGATAAAAGGCAATTATACCTTTAGCACTCATAGAATAAGAACCATTACAAGAAGTTGTAAAATCACTACTTGTTAGTGATAAAATACTATTTTTCTCTCCTTGGTTAAGTTCTATAAAAATAAGCTCATTATTATTTGAATCTTCAGTATCGATTTTACATGTTGCTATTTTAGCATTATCAACTTCACTTAAAGGATCTAGAACTATCCAGGGTAAAATCAGATCTTGGGCATGTATATTTTGTTGCATGAATTTCAAAGGCAGATGCCCTTCATCATATTGGAAAAATCTCCTCATAGGACCAATTCTATCTACAAAGATAATGTGATCATAGGCAGATGATGCTAAAGAACGTACAGAAGCACCAGCCACATGATTATTCAAAAAAACCGCGTTATCCCAAGCATCAACACCATCATCTAAATTAATGGAAAAAAACTTGTTAGGAGTATTTGGGTTTTCATTTCGAAGCTGGAGAGCAATATAACGTATAGACCCACGTCCATCACCCCAAACCATGGTTCGAAATTCTTCGTTGCTAACCAAACCTGTAGCTTCCTTTGTTGCCCTATCAATGAAAGTTAAAAAATATTCCTGCGGATCTGTGCTTTCATCATTCAAAAAGGGCTGCGTATAAACAAAAACACCCTGTTCTGTTACGGCTACTTTAGCAGAAGGAGGTTCAGTCGGATCATCACTATCATTAAGAGCTTCTCCAAAATCATAAAGAAATACCTTATTCACATAGCTACCACCAATTCCATCATCATTTGCTTTGTAGGGCACGAAATAAACACGCCCACTATTTGTAATCACGGCAAGACTATAAAGAGCACTCACACTCAAATGACGTGGCTCTGACTGAAAACCTGTAGCTATTAATTGTAATATTCCATTAAGGTTACGTCTAAAAATGGAATATGTACCGTCTATGCTATTCAAAACACTGAAATACACCCACCTACGATCTAATATTAATTGTTGTCGTGTATTAATGACATTATCATCTATAAGTGTGAGGTTAAATGTGACAACTGATTTATTATAGCTGCCAGCTATTGGTGGGCTACCATATGTCTGCGTGGCATCCATTGCCACCATAACAATTGATGTTCCTTCTATCGCAGGGATTGTGGCTTCAAAGGAACCATCTTCTTCTACGGGTTGAATAACTTGTTGCTTGGTCAATGAGTTAATGAATAAGACATACGCTGTATTTTCATCAACACTTTCAGCAGCACCTATAATACGATACCCACCTGTAGGCATTTCCACGTATGGGAGTTGAGCAGCCTTAATTGATGGTGCCACGATATCGTCAGTGAGTTCCATACTAACCTTTTGAACATCGATGGGACCTTGTAGTTTGGCAATCGTCACGGGAATACTGAAAGTACCTTCACTCTCATATAAATTACTTTCTGTTTCAGATATGGGTTCAATAGTTGAAGAAGTACCACCAATTGAATTAGCACCACCGCCTGTCAGACAAGCTGTAGATAAACTAAAACACAAGATGAGTAATAAGACCTTTACAGTAAGGGACGCGTATTGTTTTTTTCTCGTTTTTATCAAGTGGTTCCTCACATGGTGAAGCCATTCAACCACACACCACCTGACTTCTCTTATCTATTATGATAACAGATCTAGCCGTTCATGATAAGATTATAGTGTGTCACACATGTCACCATTTAGTATTATATGATAAAAGATGTAAAATGGATAGAGTAGATTTTAAGCACTGTTCGACGCAACAGGCTATATTATTCGGACCATTTAATTGATGAGACATTTTCTCCCATAGCAGGTGATGTGTTTGATAAATCATCTATTTTTTCTAATTTTCCTGTACCTTGTAACGCAAAGCTCTGGCCTTGGTAGTTCGGATCATCATAGAGCGTTACGGCCACGTCTAAAGGCAAACACCACTGTACAGAAGAAGCCTTGTCATTAAAGCCATCTACATACCTTAAATCATTAGCGGGCCTTAAAATGCGATCAGTGTAATCAAGCATGAGATTTCTACCATTGAAATCTGTTTCGACAAATAGCTCAACCCACGCATTATCTAAACTACCGCATTCACCATGTGGCATGGGCCTAAATTCTTTCATCGTAATCGTGTTATAGGGTCCATCATTTTTTGCTTCTGTAGCATAATAATAAAGTCTGCCCTCTGGATCAATGTAAGCACCTCCAGCCGCATCGAAATCACATTGCATTTCATCAAAATCATCACAAACTAAAGCTTTCTTTCCAACCTTTGTTAGCTGAATTGTTGTTTCATCAATCACGTTAAGACGAAAGAGATCTAGCCTATCCTGATTACCTGGAATATAATAATCTGATCCTATCAAATATAATGTTCCATCACATTGCGTAATTAGATTTAAGTTTTGATAACTATAATAGCCAACATCCCCATCAGGCAAAGTAGACAAAATGGGCATTGATTTATCCCAACGCATAAGAGGTTTTTTTGGAAATTTTGGGGAAAGAATGTTTTTGCTTTGAGAAATATAGAAATCTAATGTTGTCGCATGCCTCCCCCCAACAATGAGTAAGAAATGGTCATCCTCTAATTTAGTTAGGCTCGCAGTACCGGCGGAATCATGCGGTCTAATGACTTCCTCAGATAACTTTACAGGATTTTCTGGGTCATCAATGAGATAAAAATATATACGTGATTTTCTATCTTCTTCATAGGGAACAGCCATGACAGTGCCATTTAACTGAAAACCACCCGCATGTTCATAAGAAGGTACATGAGGATCATTTATGGGCTCAAATAGAATCGCGTCATCAAAATCTGGCGGCATGTCCTTTATATTTTGATAGGGGTTTAAGCGATTAGATCTAAAGCGAAGCCCCTTTGTATTACGGCTGTCTAATCTAAAAACATTAAGCTCACCAGCCTTTTCAACACTATCATCAGCTCGTGTAATATATAAATAATTGTTATAACGCTGTATCCCCTGAAAGTGATTATGAGATGAAACATTATAATTATCGTAATTTAACCCCATTGTGTCACCATGAGTACTAAGCCTATTAAATGCCGTAACAACATCTGGCACACAAACATTATTATCTTCATCAGCAATGCGATGAGGAGAGCCTCTCAATTCTCCTGAAAACAAATACTGTTTCGGCTCAATTATGCTATCAACGTGACTAAAAGAAACATGAGATGTGATAAGGTTTTGAACGGCAATATCTTCTTCTGAGTTATAAAAGTTTTCAAAAAGCTGGGCATCAACTAAAAGAAAACTTATGATAACAAAAGTAAGAACACTGATTATAGATACTGTTTTTCTCAAACAAAAACCTCCACAACAATATATACAGCAATATTCATGCCATGCGGCTCAGAGAATGCCAGAGTTTTTATTATGATTTGTTTGAGTTATTTTAAAGTGTGGACCTTAATGTGTTATCATTTTGATGAGGGTTTCTCACTTTGAGATTTTCAAGCTATAAAAAAAGGCCTATCCTTTCGGATAAGCCTTTTGAGGTTGTGCCCAAGACTGGACTCCCCTTCGCTCGCTTAACGGCATGCGCCTACTCGTTCAGGGC
>JAHJDR010000307.1 GCA_018812345.1 bacterium
CAAGTTCGAGTGGTACTTATACACAAATTTATTGGGGTTCAAGTCGTTCCTACACAGATTCTGGAACACATTTGAGTGCCTCCACAACGTATTACTATAAAGTGACAGCAGGGAATTCATCTGGTTGGTCAGGTTACTCCAGTTACGGCTATGACACAACATGGGCTGCTATTCCGGCAACTCCCACAGCACCAGCAGTTTCCGCGACAGGCCCAACGAGCATTGATATTAGTTGGAGTTCTGTTACTGGGGCGACTGAATATAAATTATATCGCTCTACAAGTTCGAGTGGTACTTATACACAAATTTATTGGGGAACAGATCTATCATATTCTGATTCAGGCACACACCTTAGTGCCTCAACAACATATTATTATAAGGTGTCTGCGGGAAATTCTTCAGGATATTCTAGCCAATCAAGTGCCAGTAGCGCTACGACTTGGATTGCTATTCCATCAGCACCAGCAGCACCAACAGTTTCGGCAACAGGCGCAACCAGCATAGATATTAGTTGGAGCTCAGTGAGTGGGGCTACTGAATATAAACTCTATCGTTCTACCAGTGAAACAGGGACTTATACGCAAATTTATTGGAATACAGATTTCTCTTATACAGATTCTGGAACACATTTGAGTCCCTCCACAACGTATTACTATAAAGTGACAGCAGGGAATTCATCAGGACACTCTGACTATTCCAGTGCCGCGAGTGCAACTACTTTTGCTGATATTCCTGCCATTCCTGCAGCACCAACAGTATCGGCAACAGGCACAACAAGTCTAGATATTAGTTGGAGCGCGGTGACGGGTGCTACAGAATATAAATTGTATCGTTCTACAACTGAGACAGGAACTTATACGCAAATTTATTGGGGGACTGATCTTTCTTATTCTGATTCAGGGACACATTTAAGTGCCTCTACAACATATTATTACAAAGTTACTGCAGGCAATTCTACTGGATATTCAGATTATTCGAGTGCCAGTAGTGCTACGACTTGGGTGGAAATTCCCGCCATACCAGCAGCGCCAACAGTTTCCGCAACAGGCATGACAAGTATTGATATTAGTTGGTCTGCCGTGACTGATGCGACAGAGTATAAACTCTATCGTGCCACAAGTTCTGGAGGCACCTTCACGCAAGTTTATTGGAACACAGACTTATCCTATACTGATTCTGGTTCCCATTTGAGTTCAGGCACAGCATACTATTACAAACTAGCAGCTGGTAATGTCACAGGTTGGTCTGATTATTCAGGTGAAGCCAGTGACACAACAGAAGATGCCACTTTGGCCAGAACCTCTAGTTCCGCAACGTCACTAGCCAGTTCTTCTAATTTTGTTTGGCCACTTGGTGATGGGACTCTTTCAGGTGAAGATGAGTATGAAATTTGGGTCGATTTTGATACAAGCAGAGCTGATGGCTATTGTTCAACTGATTACACTCTTTCAGAATCGTCTTGTACAGGGACTTGGATGTATGGGCATGATGGGCTTGATTTTAACCAAGTAGATTCTGATGGAGATTGTGACAATCCTATTTATGCTTCTGCTGATGGTACTGTTGTCTATACATATACCTATGATACCGCTGGTTGGGGAAAGCATGTATGGGTTGAGCACACAGATACAGATGAAGGTACTTTATATACACATTACGCGCATCTCAACACAGTGTCTGTTTCAGCTGGAGATACTGTTGAAAAAGGCACGACACAGATTGGTTTATTGGGAGGCACAGGGGGATGGGGATGCCATCTACATTTTAGTGTAACCTCTAGTGACCCTCTTGTTTCAGGTCATGGAAATGGGTACTATTATAGTGCAGGGGTTCCTAGCACTTATCGTGATCCTTTTGCTCTCATGACAGATATTTCATGGCGAGAAAATTCAGATTTAGGTTATTTAAATCCTTTTTGGCAAGCTGAAGGGGCTGCTTCTGAAGATGTTTTTGTAACTGGTTTTGAGAAATTAGGAACAGATAGAGTAGGACCAGTATCAATTTGGGAAGCTGGTGATATTGAGTCAATTGAATCCTATGGATCTTCTGCTTTTAACTACTCACTCATAGATTATTCTAGCGATGGTATTCCTGAACAAGCACTTGTGCAACTGTATGCAACGGGTGGTGTAGAGACGGGTATGATTATTGCTCACCCTGATTCGGGTATGGCTGTAGAAATGAGTGGTAACTCCCTTAAAGCATGGCAAGGTGATGAGCTAGATACGGGAATCGTTTTAGATAGCAGTTGTTCATCTGATGGCTTGTATGCAGACTTTGGCCTGCCCATAACAGGTACATATTATGTAGATGCTGATAATGTGTGGCGCCAAGATTTTCAAAAGGGTTATCTGTATCGTGATATGGATGATGATACGATTTACTGTGCCAGCTATTCAGAGGCCCCTGGTTGGACTAGGTCAGGCTGGAATGCAGCCAGATCGCCTGCCATTATTAGGGCGTATGAGAGAAATGGTGCTGCCGAAGTTGTAGGTTCGCCAACAACAGAAGTGTATTCAAGAAAAGATAATGGGAATCTTCTTGTGCAATACTATAATGGAGCAGAAAATGGCGAGAATGCAATCATTATGCTTAGTCCGGAAGAAGAATCTTCATTAGAAGGAAATAGGGCCTCAGTCGTTCGCAGTGGTTTTTGGGAACATTATGAAGACAGCAATGGTTTCAGATATTTTGGAGCGCCATTGGGTGATGAAATTGGAACAGACACACTCATGGGACAATATAGAGGCTATGATCCTGTTTGTGATACTGATGATGATGGCACGTTGAGCTTAACAGAGCGAACAGATTGTATGACAAGTTACTGTGGTACAGTACCAGACACGTTTGTGATGCAACGCTTTGAGTGCACAACATTTTGTCTTTATCCTGCAACAATTGGTGATAACATTGAAGAAGTGGCAAATCCTGACTGTCCAACAGATCTTGTATCTCTTAGTATGTCACGACCTTCAAGTGGTTGGACAGACACAGATACAGATGGTGATGGGGTGACAGATGATGAAGAGAGCCTTCTTGGTTCTGATGCTTCTTCAACAGATACAGATGGTGATAGTGTGTCAGACTATGATGAGGCGTATACCTATGGCACAGATCCTTCTGCTGAAGATAGTGATGGTGACGGCCTAACTGATTATGATGAAATATATACCTATGGGACAGATCCCATGATTTCCGATTCAGATGGTGATGGTTTAGGTGATGGTGTTGAAGTGAGTAATGGTTATGATCCAAATGAATATGATGCGGATGCAGATGGTTTAGATGACAGTGAAGAGCTTGCTAACGGAACATCCATGGATGATGCCGATTCTGATGATGATGGTTTAGATGATGGTGAAGAAGTTGCTGCTGGCTATGATCCGTTAAATAGCGACACGGATGGTGATGGGTTGTTGGATGGTTCTGATGCTCACCCCGATATTGCTTTTGTAGACGCTGATTCAGATGGTGTTGAAGACATTGATGATAACTGCCCCTCAACAGCTAATACTGATCAATCAGACATTGATGGCGATGGTGATGGTGATGCCTGTGATACAGACGCTGATGGCGATGGTTATACTGTGAGTGATGGTGATTGTGATGAAGCTGATGCCACTATATATCCAGGTGCTTCAGAATTATGTGATGGCCAAGATAATGACTGTGATGGTTCTGTTGATGATGGTGTGACAACCCAGACTTATTGTGCCGATACAGATGGGGATGGTTATGGTGATAGCACAGTAACTAGTATTGATTGCACACAACCTAGTGGGTATGTCGTTGATTGCACAGACTGCGATGATACATCTACCATTGTTTATCCAGGTGCTGAAGAAATCATTGATGGGATAGACAATGATTGCAGTGGCATTGTTGATGACCCTGATGGTGATGGCGATGGCTACACTATCTATTATGGTGACTGCGATGATGGGGATGATACGATTTATCCAGGGGCACCAGAACTTGAAGATGGTATTGACAATGATTGTAATGGTCTTGTCGATGATGGTGATTATGGATCCACCTTGGTTCTTGATTTATCTCTTGATGACTCTACATATGACGAAACTGCTGGAACGCTTAATGATGAAAGTGAGTATGCTCACGTAGGAAGTGCCGTCAATGTTACGCCAACGACAGGTGTCGTTAATGAGGCTTTTGAATTTGATGGAACATCTAGTGCCATAGGTATTCCTGATGCTGATAGTTTGGATATAACCCAAGCTCTGACCATAGAAGCGTGGGTGTATCCCACAAATTCTAGCAGTAGTTCTTATCAACGCATTGTTCAGAGAAGTGCTGGTATTTGGGGTCTTTATGTTCAAAATGGATTTGTCATTTTTTATACTGATACGACAGATAGTGGTGGCTCATGGCAATCCTGCAATTGGTGGATTACAGAAGATCAGTGGACCCATGTGGCTGGTGTGTATGATGGAACTAATATGTACATATATAAAAATGGTGAATTGAGAAATACGTGTACGCAAACAGGCACATTAGATACAACCACATCGTCACTCTATATTGGCGCTAATAATGCAAGCGGTAGCCAGGTATTCGAAGGCACGATTGACGAGGTTAAAATATATTCAGAGGCAAGAACCCTGACGGAAATTACTTATGACATGGAGAATGAAGGTGCTGGCTATTTAGTGCTAGATTATGATTTTGATGATGGTACAGCAACTGACCAATCCGCCTTTGCTAATAATGGTACGTTAAGTTCTTCCGCCATGTTTACAGATGGTCTGAGTGGGCTTGGAATAGATTTTGATGGTACAAGTAGTATTGAAATACCTGATTCAGGATCATTAGATATTACAGAACTATTAACTATTGAGGCTTGGGTATATCCCACGAACTCCAGTAGTAGTTCATATCAGCGTATTGTTCAAAGAGCTCAAGGTATTTGGGGGTTGTATGTGCAAAATGGTTTCATCAATTTTTACACAGATACAAGAGATAGTGGTGGTTCGTGGCAATATTGCCGATGGTGGCTTAATGAGGACCAATGGACTCATATAGCGGGTGTGTATGATGGAACAAATATGTACTTGTATCGAGATGGTGTGCTCAAGAATACATGTTCTCAAACAGGTACCTTAGATACCACAAGTCAAGCTATGCACATTGGTGCTCATGATGCTACGGGCCTGCAAGGATTTGAAGGTAGGATTGATGATGTCAAAATTTACAGTCAGGCTCTAGTTGCTGAGGATATTTTAGGTGATATGCAAGCAAGCATGCCTGATAATGTTCTATCCATGAGCTTTGATGATGGCGATGTGACGACAGCTTTAGATGATTCATTAGCAGATAACCATGGAACAATTGCTAATGCCACTGTGGTCACGGGTTATACGGGTTATGGCTTAGAGTTTGATGGTGTGTCGAGTTTTATTGAGCTAGGTAATACCAGTACTCTTGATGCTGACAACGAGCTTACGCTTGAGGCTTGGGTGTATCCCACAAATTCTAGTAGTAGTTCCTATCAGCGTATTATCCAGAGGAGTGCTAGTATTTGGGGACTGTATGTACAAAATGGTTGGATTATTTTTTACACGGATACGACAGATAGTGGGGGAGTCTGGCAGTATTGTCGCTGGTGGATACAGCAAGATCAGTGGACCCATGTGGCTGGTGTGTATGATGGAAACAATATGTATATTTACAGAAACGGTGAACTCAAAGACACTTGTGTGCAAACGGGCGCTTTAGATACGACATACCGTGATATGTATATTGGTGCTAATGATAATACACCGACTCAAGTATTCGAAGGTATAATTGATGATGTCAAGGTGTATCGCAGCGCGCTTAGTGGAGAAGAAATTATTATTGATGCAGGCTTATAACTTGATTTTGTGATGACTTAAAAACAGATTGCAAAAAGTAGAAATTAAGAGTTAAATAATTACTGCAAAATTTAACTAAGGGGAATAGCATGGCTGGAGAATTTAAAACAAATTACAAACGTATTTCAGTACGCACTGTTGATGGCACTTCCATTGTTGGTAAAATTAATATTGAAGACCTTAATAGGGTATCAGATATTTTTAAAGGCACAGAGCCTGATTTCATTGTTTTAACAGATGCCACTCATCATGGTGGTGATAATAAAACACTTTTCATAAACAGAGACCATATTGTATGGGTAGAACCTGAAGAATAAAGAGCACATAGTTTTTAAAGTTGACCTTATCTCAAACGTGAGCCTATGATTTCGCATCTGAAAGGAGAACATCATGTTTAGTTATGCTTATATCTTTGTTATTTTTCTTCTTATGCCTCTTGTAATGAATAAAAATATGCCAGATCAAGACGCCAAAACTATGCTCAATGAGGTTACTCAAGCAAGCCAAGAAGTCAGGATGCTTTATACCTCTAAAGTAAAGCCTTCTATCGAAAAAACAGAAAAAGTGACCAAAACTGATTAAAAAAGACTAATATTATAAGTTTTGTCATAATATCACGGTTTATTTAATTAAATCCCCTAAACATATCATGTAGTTATATTTATTGACATCGTGCAAAAAAACTTGCAATCAATTACGCAACTTCTTTATGGGTTTGACCGATGATAAGTATATGAAGAAACTCGTAATAATATTAATAGTGACTACTTTATTTTTATTATCAACACCCGTTTTTGCAAGCGGCTATGTGCCAACGTCACCAAAAGCTAAGCAAATAGTTAGTAATGTCGAACCAGATCTTATTCAATCTTTGCACAGCAAAGGTCTTGAGTATGGTTCGCCTATTTTCATTCGTATTTTCAAAGAAACAAAAGAGCTCGAAGTTTGGGTGCAAGACCAACATGTTTTCAAACATTTTAAAACATATAAAATATGCAATTTTGCAGGTGGTTTTGGCCCCAAACAAAAACAAGGTGACAAACAAAGTCCAGAAGGTTTTTATCGTGTTACACCTGGTCGCCTTAATCCTTACAGTAGCTATCATCTCTCTTTTAATTTGGGCTACCCCAATCAGTACGATCAACAATTTGGACGTACGGGTGGAGCTCTCATGATTCATGGTAATTGTGGATCACGGGGTTGTTATGCGATGACTGATGAACGTATTGAAGAAATTTACGCCTTAGTCGAAGCCTCTCTTAGAAATGGGCAACGTTATGTTCCTGTGCATGCTTTTCCGTTTAAATTAACTGAGAACAAGCTCGAAAAACACAAAGAATCACAGTGGTACACGTTTTGGAAAAATCTCAAAAAAGGTTATGACTATTTTGAAGAACGACGCTTTCCTCCTGTTGTGATGACAGGTGATAGAGAATATGTTTTTTATTAAACTGCAGATTAACTAATGTGTTTTACTAAACTAGTCTTTATTTGACGATATCAATTCGTTTTTCTGTAATATTGGAAATTGTTTTTTTCATTCTTATATAATCAATGAAACCCTCTGTTTCAATAAAGCCAGTATCATAACGATAACCTTTGGCATTTTTGAGTGTGTCATTATAATCACCACCTTGTGCTAGAAAGTTTACAGTGACGATGCGGTATGTTTTATTTTTATCAATGGACACGTATATATCGTTTTCATTTCTAATGAAAACATTTTGTATGCGTTGACCTTGTTTGCTATTGATAAAGACATCATATTTAAGACCTGCAACATTTACAGGGATTATTCTGCCTTTTGTAAATTGCACAGTGGTATTGTCTTCAATGACATCTATGATTTCTTGTCCTGTGAGATCCATCACAATGTACGTGTTTTCAAAAGGCAAGACAGTATAAGCTGTAGCGATTGTTATAGGACCCTTTAACAAATCATCACGTGTGCCCCCTGTATTGATAATAGCTGCTTGGACATCAAGTGCCTTTGTTTTCCAGAGCATGGCATCAGCAATAATGGGACCTGGGCCCATATTAAGGCCGCGTATAAGATCTTCATCTGCTGTGGCCACAACATTATTTTTTAAATTATCAAGTTGCTTTGTAAACTCTTGCAGTTTTTCTTTGGCCACAGGATCTTCAGAAATAACTTCTGTAAAAGGCAATGTGGCTAATTGTGTTTTTTCTCCCAACATGAGTATAGGTTGGCCTTGATAGTGAGTGACTTCACCTTGAGCATTAAATGTAAGATCAATGCGTCCCAAGATATAGGCAAAGTTCCAGGCTTGTACAATGAGGACTTCTTTTTTAGCAGCATCTTTAAGAACTAGAGGATAGGGTGCTGTCGTTGTTATGCCAATGCCTTCAAAATCTCCTAATACTGTATGACTGTGACCACCAATGATGAGGTCAACATCTGTCAGGTTTTGAGCCAGAACTTGATCTTCATTAATTCCCAGATGAGTGAGTAGGATAATTTTGTTAATGCCCATGTTTTTAAGTTCCTGAATGTATTTTTTGGCAGTGGTAATGGGATCCTGAAAGATGATATTTTTAGCACCTAAAGCAATATGGGTTGTGTCCTGTGTTGTGAGACCAATAATACCAACTTTTTCTTGGGAAAATGATTTAATTATATAGGGTTTAATATGTTTTTTGAGACCTTCTGCTGTTGTGAAATCAATGTTAGCCGAAAGAAGAGGAAAATTTGATTTAGCGGCAAATTTCTCAAGAGTGGAAGTGTCTTTATCAAATTCATGGTTTCCTAAAACCATGGCATCCAGGCCGGCTAATTCAAAAAAATACTTATCAGCAAAGCCATTAAAGAGTTTAAAATATAAAGTGCCTTGAAAGAGATCCCCAGCATGGAGAAAGAGAAAGTTTTTATTATCAGCCCTGAGCTGTTTTACTTTTGTGACCAACCTTGCCAGTCCACCGGCTTCTACTTTTTGTGTTTTGTTTTCAAATGTTAATTTAAGGTTTGAAGGCTCAATGTGGGCATGGGTGTCATTGATGTGGGCGATGGTGAGGGTGAAATCGGTTATCGGTTCTGGGTTATCGGTTATCGTTAGGGAATTTAATGAGTGGTCTGAGGAGATTGAGAAGAGGCTGAGGATTATGAGAAGGGCTAAAGGATAACGAATGTATTTATACATATTTATAGACACAAAGCTCCACGTTTTCGCTTTGTGACATAAGCTGGATAATAAACACAAAGCTCCATGTTTTCGCTTTGTGATTTTTTTGTTACTATCGCGCTATTATGTCAAACGTTTCACTTTTTGACATAAGCTTTGTTCATCTTTTAAGCGAATTGTGGATTCTCGCTCTGGATGCTTGCCACGAATATCTTGGTAGAAAGCACGGATTTTGTCCATGTCTTTTTTGATGTCGCCAGAGGGCATAAAACAAAGACCAAGACCAGCTGCTTTTCTTTTGTAATCAGCATAGCCACAAACAAGGGGTACCTGAGCTGTATTGGCAATCCAATAAAAACCTGATTTCCAACAATCTCTCTTTTTGCGTGTGCCTGAAGGGGCAATGACGAGGGCAAACTTATCTTGAGTTTTAAATTGTGTTACGATTTGTTTCACCACACCTTGCGGGCTGCTCCTTTTAACAGGAATGCCACCTAAAGCCCTCATAAAGAAACCAAAAGGCCCCTTAAACAAGCTGTCTTTTCCTATCCATGAAAATCTTAAACGCAGAACATGAAGCAGCGCCAGACCAAAAGGGAGATCCCAGTTTGTTGTGTGCGGTGCACCAATAATGATAAATTTACTGCCTTGGGGAACTGTGCCTTCTATTTTCCAACCAAAAATGAACATCCATAGGCGTCCTATTAAGTATTTAATAAAACCTGAGCGAGGAAAACAGTAGTTTTTCTGAGACATATGGGACTATTCTTTAATGCTCTTGAATAAAGACGTCAACGGAATCTTGGGCATTAGCAACTCATATATACTGTATCTGGAAAATGTGCCGGACATGTTATTCAGGTTGTTTCGATTATGCAATTATGTTATTTTGATCCATAATGACTGGTGGTGTTTAGTTGACACGCAGTCATTCCATTCAACAGGAAAAAAGATGCTTATTGCATTTACACACAACCTCCAGCTGACAGACTGCGAGGAAGAAGCTGAATTTGACAAACCCGAAACAATTAATGCCATTGTTCAAGCCCTGAATAATTTGGGCCATTCCGTGGAACTGGTCGAGGTCTCAGGACCTGCATCACGCATTGTTTCGCTTTTGGAATCTCTTAATCCTGATCTTGTTTTTAATACAGCAGAGGGAAAAACGGGTCGTTATCGCGAAGCCTTCTATCCCGGACTGTTTGAACAATTGAATCTTCCCTTCACAGGATCTGATGCTTATGTCTGTGCTTTGACCATGGATAAAAGACTAACCAAAGATGTAGTGGCCAGTGCTGGCGTGCCTACACCTCGTTATGTCTATATCGACGCCTTGCAAGATTGGCAGGCGCCTGACTTAACATATCCTGTTATTGTGAAACCAAACTATGAAGGTAGTTCCATGGGTATCACACAGGATTCTGTAGCCGTAAATCCCGAAGAACTTTATCAAAAAACCGCACAACTATTCACTCGATATCCATCAGGAGTGCTTGTTGAAGAATATATAGATGGCAAAGATGTTGTCGTGCCTTTTATTGAAAAGGCATCCAGAGAAACATCTGGCATATTACCTGCAGGGGAATATCTTTTTGATGCCACAGTCACTAAAGATTATAAATATAAAATATATGATTATGCTTTGAAGCAGTATTTATCACATGCTGTTTCTGTCAAAGTTCCTGCTCAATTATCTCCTGATATTCATAAAGAACTCGTTAGACTGTCACAAATAGTTTATCGAAAATTATTTATTCGTGATCTTGGTCGTATAGACTATCGGATATCACCTGATGGGCAAATTTATTTTATTGAGGTCAATGCCTTGCCCAGCTTGGAGCCAGGAGCGACCATCTATGAATCAGCAGCTCTCGTTGGTTTGACAACAATGGAAGCTGTGTTAGGCAAGGTCATTCAAAGTTCTGTTGAACGTTATAATATTCAGATAACAAAACGCATTAAAAAACGTAAAAGAGCTTATAAGGTTGGTTTGACTTATAATCTCAAACGAATTCCCACAGACAATAATGGGGAACAGGATCAAGATGCTGAGTATGATTCCATAGAAACGATCGATGCCATCGCAGGTGCCATTGAATCCTATGGTCATGAAGTTTTGAAACTAGAAGCCACTTCTGATTTTCCATCAAAAATTGATCGCTTAGAATTAGATTTTGTTTTTAATATTGCCGAAGGTTTACAAGGCCGTAATCGTGAATCACAAATTCCAGCTATTTTGGAGTTATTTAATATTCCTTACGTTGGTTCTGATCCTGCCACACTTTCCATTAGTTTAGATAAAGCTTTAGCCAAGAGAATGGTGCGTGAAGCAGGAATTGCTACACCCAACTTTGCTTTATTACGTACAGGTAAAGAACGCCTGCCAAAGAACCTGAGGTATCCAGTTATATTAAAACCTGCTTTTGAAGGCAGTTCTAAAGGCGTGATGCCTTTTAATGTTGTGAAGGACGAAGCTATTCTGAGAGAAGTGACGAAAGAACTTATTAGCAAATATCAACAGCCTGTTTTGGCTGAAGAGTTTTTACCTGGTCGCGAATTTACCATTGGTCTTTTGGGTGAAATAAGACCAAAAACACTTCCGGTTATGGAGATTGTTTTTAAAAATACAAAAGAGGAATATCACGTTTACAGTTATACACATAAACAGGCCTTTAATCCTTCTGTGGGTTATGATATTCCAGCCAAGATTGATATGGCGTTGCAAAAAAACCTCGAACGTGTTGCCAAAAATGTTTTTACAGCCTTAGGTTGTCGCGATGTAGCTCGTGTTGATTTACGACTTGATCATCAAGGTGTGATTAATTTTATTGAATGCAATCCATTGCCCGGTTTGACCCCTGATTGGTCAGATTTATGTTTGGCAGCTAAAGCTGCGGGCATGGATTATCGGGCGCTCATTGGTGAAATAATGGCACCAGCTATCAAACGTGTTAAGCAAAAAGAGAAATCAACCAAGATTCTTAAAATCGCGTCGTAAATAAATATCATGACTCAAGAAATAAAAAATAAAAGTTTGCCTTTGTTGTCTGTTAACGCACAAGCACAACGCACAAGATGTCGTGTTCGTGATTTAGGTGTGCATATTGGATTTTTCCCCTCTGGCAAATTTAATGCCATTACAGATGTCGCTGGTGTTAAAGTAGGGCATGCCACCCTGATAGAAGGTGAAGGAAGACTGGTTATTGGTAAAGGTCCTGTTCGCACAGGTGTTACGGCAATTATTCCGGGTGAAAATATTTATTATGATCGGCTGGTTGGTGGTGGTTTTGTGCTCAATGGTGCTGGTGAGATTACTGGGTTTACGCAGGTTATGGAATGGGGCATGATAGAAACCCCGATATTGCTCACTAACACACTTTCTGTAGGTACGTGTGCCGAGGCTGTTGTGAAATACATGGTGCGGAAATATCCCAGTATTGGTCAGGAACATGATGTTATTATCCCCTTAGTGGGTGAGTGTGATGATTCTTGGTTAAATGATATAGCAGGTCGTCATGTTAAGGAAGAGCATGTCTTGTCTGCTATCGAAGCTGCAAAATCTGGTCCTGTTATGGAAGGAAATGTGGGGGCTGGCACAGGTATGGTGACTTGTGATTTCAGTGGTGGGATTGGGACAGCATCACGTCGTTTAAATGTGGGTGCAGGCATAGGACCATTCACAGTGGGCGTTCTGGTCATGAGTAATTTTGGTCGTATGAATGATTTGCGATTTGATGGCATCCCTGCTGGTCGGTTAATTTCAGAGAAGTTTGATAAATTAACAAGGCGTGAGAGCATTGATGGTAGTATCATAGCTGTTTTGGCAACGGATGCCCCCTTAATGACACACCAGTTAAATCGTTTATGCAAAAGGGTTGCTCTAGGCATTGGGCGAACTGGTTCCTATGCAGCACATGGTTCTGGAGAAATCATTATGGCCTTTACGACAGCTAATAAAATGCCGCGCCAAAGAAAAAAAGAAATTGTGACCATGCGTGTTCTACCTGACAACCTCTTAGATCCTTTTTATCGTGCTGTTGTTGAGGCAACAGAAGAGGCTATTTTAAATGCTCTATGTATGGGCAATGAAATCGTTGGAGCCTATAAAAGAATAGCACCAGCCTTACCGATAGAGGATATCAAGAAAATCTTGAGTCAGTATCAAATTCCTCAAACAAAAATTAAAAAAGCTGATCTCGTGGTTAAAACAGAGCAGGCTGGGCCGGCACATCAAGTAGGAACAATCATAAAAAAGAGTTGATTAAAAATGAAATTCCAAAACAAAGCCATCTTTAAGGACAAAATCTCTTGCAAGGCTTTGCCCCTCATAAATGCCTTCACCCCAGCCTTTGGCAAATTTTAAATTTTCAGAAATGTCTTTGTGTAAGGAGCGTGCTGCTTCAATAACTGTTGTTCCCACATCTAAGACAAGTGGATCTTCTTTTTTAAGTTTTTTCCCTGGGCGTTTAGGGTAGACTCTGATCACTTTGAGGAAATCATACATTTGTCTGGGAAAAATTTTTAGAAAATTATCATCTATTGATGAGAAGGGGATAATATCAATATCATGAAGGAATGTTTGGAGATTCTCTTCACCTTCTTTTATTTCTGTATTTCTATAATTGTGCAGCCACTCTTTAAAAAGTTCAAGGTTACTCTGTGCATCAGGATGGTCCATTTTATTAACAAGAAAAAGTGTGCGTTTGAGTCTTAAGTTTTCTTCTTCTGTGAGCGATTTAGGTAGCTGGGTTGCTAAATGAATGTGACGTGATAATATTTGAGCAAAAATACCTTCAACATCATCTAGTAGTGAGTCAGCACTCATATCCAAAACAATGAGCATCGTGTCTGACATCATGATGGCATTGGGAATGTAGGTTTCCATCATGTCACCATTAAAAGAGGGGAGTTCCACAAGTTGAATTTGAATGTCTTCAAACATCATCATGCCAGGAGTGGGCGCACGCGTGGAAAAGGGGTAATCAGAAACTTGAGGCGTGGCCTTTGTGAAAGCAGTGAGTATGGACGATTTTCCCGTATTGGGGGGGCCGGCAAGCACGATTTGCCCAGCGCCTTCTTTTCTGACTTGCCAATGTTCTTTTCTGGTACCACTCTTTTTTTGTGTGTCTTTTTGTTCTTTGAGTTTAGAATATCTTTTCTTTAGATCTGCATAAAGCTTATCTGTGCCTTTGTGTTTGGGCAAAGTGGAGAGCATCTCTTCGAGACATGTGATTTTATCATCGATTTCGCGAGCTTCTTTGAATCGTTTTTCAGCGTTGAGGTATTCGGGTGTTAGGTTAGCGGGCATTTTTAAATTGGGCCTATGGACCGATGGGCCTATGGACCGATGGGGGTCGAAGGGCCTAGGATCAATGAGCCGATGATTAATTGAGCAACTCTTTATACGGAAAGATGATGGAAATCAATGGGTTATTTTGAAAGCAACTTTTTCTGAGAATTTACGATAATAGAAGTAGGCATATAGGAGAACAACTATGTTAATGGCATCAAGAATCTGTGGGCTCGACTTAGGAGCCACATCATTTGTACCTCAATTTGGAAGCAAAAATCGTGCTTTTGCTGAAAAAGCTCTTGCACAGCTACGTATTGTGGAAAGGCATTTTCCCATAGCAGTAGATCATTCAAAGTGGAAAGGACCAAGATCTTGTCTTGATTACTTGGGGATTATTAAGAGAAGGGCACTTACCTTTGCAGAAAGCGACCGTGTGGCTACTGATATCCAAAGGATTCCTGATCATCCGCTTGGATCACAGAACCTACCAGGGGCCATGTGGAATATCGTTCAAGGTCCTAGTCGTTTATTTGAATTATCACGATTTTTTGCAATGGGCGAGGGCATCATTCGCTAGTTTAAATTTTAACTAAATAAAAAAAATTCTTTACAAAAACCTCCCCATAGAAAATGTTATTAGACGCTAGACGATAGACGATAGACGCTAGACCCCGCAAAAGGGGCAGACGCTAATAAAGGGGTAAATAATGACAAGTAACACAAAATACCAATGGGCGGCGTGGGGTGATCTTAATGCTTTTTTTGGCCTCATGCTTGATAATGTTACTAACCTTGTTTTGTTATGGGGGCTATTAGCTGCTGCGGGTTTTCCCTCGGATATATTTTTCTTTTACATGGTGCCTGGGACTTGTTTGGGTGTTATGTTTGGTGATCTTGTTTATACATGGATGGCCTTTAGGCTTTCTAAAAGAATTGGGAATCCCCATGTTACGGCCATGCCTTTGGGTTTGGATACACCGTCAACTATTGGTGTGGGGTTAGCCGTTTTGATTCCTTGTTTTGTGGCAGCAAAACATAGGGGCTTAAGTGTTGAGCAGGCAGCTATGGTGACGTGGCAAGTGGGTATGGCGACCATGATTTTCATGGGTGTCTTTAAAGTCATTCTTTCTTTTGCGGGTGAATGGGTGCAGCGTGTAATTCCCAGAGCAGGTCTTTTAGGGTCATTGGCAGGGATTGGGGTCTGTCTTCTTGGTTTTATTCCCTTACAGCACATTTATGAGCTGCCTGAAGTGGGTTTAGTGGCCTTAGGTATTTTGATTTATACTTTGGTAGCCAAATTAAAACTACCAGGAAAAATTCCCGGTGCTTTTGCTGCTGTGCTTGCAGGAACAATTATATATTATGCCTTTGGAGGTCTTGGTTTTTTAAGTGGTGAGTTTAAGCTACCTGATGTGGGATTGCATTTGGCTTTTCCCACACCCACATTTGAGTGGTTGAAAGGTATGCGTGAAGGATTGGCATATATACCTTTTGCGATCCCATTTGCTTTGATTACAATTATTGGTGGTATTAATGTAACTGAGAGTGCTCGTTGTGCGGGTGATGATTACAACACCAAAAACATTTTGCTTACCGAAGCCTTTGCCACACTCTTTGCAGGCCTTTGCGGTGGTGTTGTGCAATCAACACCTTACATTGGGCATCCTGCCTATAAAAACATGGGGGCTCGTGCCGCCTATACATTAGCAACAGGGATCTTTGTTGGCCTTGGTGGTATGTTAGGTTATGTGGCCTGGGTGGTGGATGCCATTCCAGCAGCAGCTGTGGCACCAATATTATTATTTGTTGGTTTAGAAATTACTGGACAGGCCTATGGTGCTTGCGAGAAAAAGCATCATCCAGCTATTTTCTTAGCCTTACTTCCTTGTGTAGGCGAGCTTGTGCGTATTTCTTTGGCCACAGTTTTATTTGCACCTGGCGTTGTGGGCAATTTTCCAAACGCGGGAACAGATGCCTACAAGCTTTGGGAAGTATCAAACATACTTGGTCATGGCTTCATCATAACATCCATGCTTTGGGCTGCTGTTGTGGTCAAACTCATTGATCAAAAGCATGTGGCTGCGTCCATTTGTCTTTTTGTTATGGCAGTGCTTACTTTCTTTGGATTCATTCATTCCATTATGCCGGCTGGGGATATATATTTTCCTTGGACTCTTGAGCATGCTAAGCAAGTGTATTTCTTATCTGGGTCTTATGCATTCTTAGGGATAATGTTTATTGGACTTAAGATTATGACTAACGACCAAAGACTAACGACTAAAGGCTAGAGACCAGCGACTAGAGACTAGCAACAAAAGTAGGCGGTACCTTTTTCGTCGAAAAGTGGAACGTCACCTTTTCTTTACGCCAGCCCATTGATCACATATTCCAAAATAGCATTTGGTTTTTTGGGATAGCGGAATGTGTGTGTGATGATTTTTGGTTGTTTGAGTATGCTGCGTTGTACAAGCTCTTCTAGAAGAGGCAGGTAGTGGCCTGATGTTTTTCCTGTTAAGAGATAATTAAAGTGATTTTTATTGCGTTTGTAAATATTTATTACTTCACGAAGTCCTTTGAGATAGACGTAATCCTTTGTAAAGCCACCACCTCTATATACGCGTAATGTAATGGTAAAAGCTTTTTCATGTGAAATATTATGATTATCAATCAGATATAAAAAAGTTTCTGAAAAATCATAGTGGTTTACCATGTGATGCACAGCAATAACACGCAAAGCAACCTCTTGCAGTCTTTCCACATCAAGATAGCCAGATAAAAACTCACTCATCAGTGCCAAGCCTTCTTGTGTTGTTGTATTGCCAGGCAACCCTGTTTGGAGAACCTTTAGGGGTTGAAACTGCGCATTAAAAGTAGTGACAGCATGAACACCCACTTCGTGGTGAGAAAGGCCTAAGGCAAAGCGTTTTGTAAATTGTGCATCTTTCTTAATTTTAATCTTTTTTTGTGCCGGTGAAAAAGAAGCTTGCGCAGCCATGTTTTTTACTAGCTGGATTTTGTAATCAAGCTGATAACGTTGACATTCATTTTGAAAATATTTGGCTACTTCATTGGCATCTACTATTTCAAGATGAGAGTCGTTGTGAGGAATTTCCAAACAGTGCATTAAATAGCTGGCATTCAAAGTGTCTTTTTCACCAGGTTCACCATAATGTTTAAGAGAGTTATACAAAAACATTTTTGTGCCTCGTGCTGATATGAGATCAAGCTGACTCACATATTCTTCGATAACATCTCTATAGAGGTTACGAATATCAATGTCTTTAATGGCTTCAATATTAACTTGATAAAGTTGTTTTTTGAGTTCTTTTGTACTGACATTGAGAAACGGGTAAGTAAAATGCGGGTTATAACGGAAATGAGATTTAAAAAACTTTCTTTTTTCTGCTTCAGCATTCGTGGGATTAATAAAATCTAACAGATCAATTTTCTTGTATATATTATTGATAGTTTCATCAACAGTGACAACTGCTGTATCGAGTGAAGAGGACAGGAGTTGGTGTTTTTTAGTCAATTTGAGTGAGGTGACTTGATTTGTGAAAAAAAGTGTGTTGTTTACAATAGCTTCTTTCAGACGATCTGTGAGAATATTGATAATGTTTGGGTATTCATCTCCGGAGATTTCATCGAGATAAACTTTTTTTATTTCAGTGGGTAAGACAAGAACGTTAGTAAATTTTGTGCTAATGTGTTTTACTAAATACCCATTTCCTGAAAAAATCGTGTTTTTTGTTGTGAGGTTTTTTACATGAGGAATCTTTATTTTATCAAGCTCATTAAACCAATTATTAATAAAAAGACGATATTTGTTCTTATTGAGGTTTTTTGTGCCAATATTAAAAAGTGGTGCTATTGGGTATTGGCGCAATTTATAGTTGTATGAGTGTATATCGTAGAGAAGGCACTGTTTATACTTTTGTGTAAGTTTGTGTATTAAGGCTTCTAATACCTGGTAGAATTGATTGTGTTTATATTGGGATTTAGCCATTTCATCTTGTGTGATGGTTTTTGACCAAACTTTTTTATCCCAAATAATATCATAGACACATTCATTAGGAGCCTTATTAAGGTCATACTCGTAACGAGAATCATTACAAATAATTTGGATGGGTAATGATGAAATAAAGAGTCCTGTTAAAGGATCCTCTTCTTGCCAACGTTCCATTTTATTTAAATTAATGAGAGTGCGCAGACGAGGTCTTAAATTACCCCCATTGTGAATGGCTGTGCAAATATAGGGCACATACTCGTTGATGATAATGGTGAATGCATTATCTGGTGTGATAGCAGAAAATGTTTTTTCATTTTGAATGTGCTCAATAATCTGTTTGATCGCTAATCTTTTAAGCATCCTCAACAGCCTTTCTATAGGCCCTTTTACGTTCGTGGGCTTTTTCTTTTTGCTTAAATTTTCTTTCTAAAAAATCAAGGATGGGTTTTTGTAGTTTTGTTTTATTAAGACGATTGATGTTCACAATCCCGCCAGGGCTCATGACATTAATTTCTATGAGTTTATTGCTAATAATATCAATGCCAGCAAAGAAAATACCATCAGAAACGAGTTGCGGGCCAATGAAATTGCATATGAGTCGTTCTTGTTTCGTTAAGATGTGTTTGACTGGTGTGCCTCCAGCATGTACATTAGAACGAATTTCATTTTCTGAAGGGACACGTTTCATGGCGCCAATGGGTTCTCCATTAAGCATCATAACACGTACATCGCCAAGCTCAGCGCCTTCAACACATTCTTGCAAAATCACATAGTTTTTGCGATCTGGGCCATCAGTATAGAAATCTAGAAGAGAGGTAATGTTTTCTTTAGCGCGTTTTTCGAGAACAATAATGCCTTTGCCCCCATAACCATCAAGTGGTTTTAAAATCCATTTTTCATTGTCTGAATTATCGATAACGCTGAAAAGATAGTCTTTATCTTTGGAAACATGTGTTTCAGGGATGTACTCATTAGAATCTTCAAAGGTTGTTAGGTAGAGTTTGCTAGCAGCTTTGCGCAAGCCATCAATGTCATTGACAATAAAAGTATCATCCTTAACAGAGTCAAGGAAGTTGAGCATGATATTATCAAGAGGCGGTTCTTTTCTTAAAAAAATGACATCAAATCCTTTCAAAGGGAGGCGTTCACTTTTGAAAGTTGCTTTTTTAAAAAATGTAGAAACGTGATCAGAGTATTTGTCTTTTCTTTCTAAAATTTTACAAAGTCCATACGTAATGTTATCGCGCACAGCAAGATTACGTGAATAAAGAAGAGCAATGCGATGACCACGAATGGCCGCTTCATGGATTATACGTAGTGTGCTTTCCGTTTCTGGATTCATTTTCTCCCACGGATTAATAACAAAACAGATATGCATAATAATTACCTCATGATTACTATTTTGTTACTTGTTAACTGATTTTGCAGGTAAGGTAAATGAAATTAAACGTGCTAAAACTCAACAAAAAGAGTTGTCTTAGCTGCTAGGGCAATGTCGGCTTTATCAAAAAGAATAGTGTCTACAATTCCTGTGCTATTGGCTGTGGCGTTATCATCTTTAATATCATATAAAGGACCAGGGTAGAAGAATCCTATAACTGATTTCCATTTGAGCGCATCAAAGAAAGTAGCTTCAATACTGGCATCGACTTCAAAGCCATACCATTTACTTTGATTAACTAAATGAGGTAATGTGGCTGCACCTGTAACAGCAGCGAGATCGAGATCAAGATTGTTTTGAGGCGCGTAAGCTGAAATGCCTTTAACACCAATTTTAAAATCATCAGCCCAGGGAATGGCGGATTTGATATTAAACTCTTGTTTAAACTCCAGTGTGGCGTAAATCGCGTTGTTAATATAATTGGGCGACATGGGCACACGTCCCATTTCGGTAACCCCACCAATAACAAGCGCTGGTGATGTGCCAATGGGTTGATCAAATAAAATGAGAGCAATGTCATAGTCTGGTCGAAAGCCAAGTTGTGTGATGGTTTGTGATAATGGATTGGCATCACCACTAGCATAACCGCCTTGAATATGAAGCTCGCCACCAAAAGGCCATTCAGCATCAAACTCCATAGCGCCCATGATAATTTGTAAATCGTTTTGTGTGCCGGTTTGAGGCAGTTGAATAGGGGCTGTGAGTGGGTTTGTGATGGCTGCCTGTGAGTCAGCATCGAGAGCAATCGCATCAATGGCAATGCCTGTGGCAATTTTGCCGCCCATGTAAACACCTTCAAAAGCGAGTGAATAATCTCTGGCAAAATTAAAACGGGCATAGGCATCTATGATATAAACAAGTGTGTCGCCATCAATGCCTGCTGGCAGGGTGATGAGATCATTTATGCTACCATCATTATCATAATCATAAGCTGTTTCTGTGGTGTCTGTAGGATCATCACAAACAAATTCGTCTGGGCGTCCGTCATTGGCACAGTTATCAACATAAGAGGCTGTTGTTGTATAATCTCCATCATTGCCATCACGAAAACGCACGGCGCCAAATACACCAAATTCAACATGGTCAGATGTGAACATGAGCAGAGCGCCGCCTTGCATAACATCATTCCAGTTAGAGGAGACGCCTGTGTCTAAACCACTGATAGAAGGATCTTTAGTGGCCTCATAAGCAAAATCGTAAATAAAACCAAAGTTAAGACGAGAGCCGTTTTTAAAGTTAAAGCCCGCTAAATACATGATGCGATCAAAGGTGTCACCAAAATCGCCTTCCATGCCATCACCATCATTGTTAAAAATTCCAAGACCAAAATGTGATGGTTGACGTCCAATACGAAACAGACCGCCAGCTGTGAGAATATCAACATAAATGCGACGTGCATTAACATTACCACCACCATTGCCCAGAGGATCGCCGCCCAGAGGGCCTATAACACCAAAGGGACCATTAGCAGGGCTCATGCTCACTGTGCCCACTAAGGGGTTTGATATATAAAGAGAGGAGATATCTGATTGGCCGAAGAGTAAATTGTCAAAAATATCGAGTTGCCCATGAATGGAGATGTTGTCATTAATTTTGATATGTGGATTTAGGCGAAAACGTTGTTGCGCAAAGGCAATGGTGCCAAAACGATCATTAGCACTATTATTGGTATCACCGGGAACAATGCCAGCATTTGGCCTTTGTAAATCAATGTCATGTGAGTATTCAAAACGAACACGGTAATAGCCATGCGCTGAAAACTCTACAGCCATAACCTCGTGGGATAGGCTTAATAAATAGGTGAAAAAGAGGAAAAATAGGATTTTATGGGTTCTTTTCATTCTTTGTTGTGTATTCATATAAACGTATAGTATAAGAGAAATCAATAAGTTATTTACAAATTGGCTTAAGGCATAAGGTTTAAAGCCCAAGGCAATTGTTGGTGACCAAATACTAAAAACCTTATAGGGTTTTCTAGACAGAAAGTTGCTTATGGATGAAATAAAAATTACGCCTCTGGGTGGTTTGGGAAGAACAGGCGCCTTAAATTGCATGTTGTATGAAACAGAAACAACAGCCATATTAGTTGATTGTGGAGCTGGTTTTGTAGATGAGCGCTTTCCTGGCGTGGGGCTTATTATTCCAAATTTCGATATTTTAGAGGCCAAAAAAGACAAACTCAAAGCAGTCATTTTCACACATGGTCATGAAGATCATGTTGGCGCCACGCCATATTTATTAAAGAGATTCAATTTACCTTTATATGCTACACCTTTTGCACATGGTATCTTACAAGCGAAATTAAATGAGTTTTCTCTTCATAATACAGATATTTATGAGCTAAAACATCATGAGGCAATTACAGTGGGTGATATGACGATTGAGCCGGTTTTCATCTCTCACAGTATTTTAGATGTTGTGGCCTTTCTCATTGAGGCACAAGGTTTTAAGGCTTTTCATTGCACCGATTTCAAGCTCGATGAACATGCGGTTAATGACTACATGATGGATTTAAAAGAATTTGAGAAAATTGGTAAGAGGGGGCTCGATTTATTGCTTCTTGATTCCACAAATGCCCTAGAAGAAGGTCGTAGTTTATCAGAGACTGAAATCAGCTCAAGTTTGCTTGATGTTTTCCAGAAAACGCGCGGACGTTTAATAACGTGCTTGTTTTCATCAAACTCCTATCAGCACAACATTATCAGGAAGAGTTGCGTGAGAGGCTGTCTTCCATAATTCATTAGCAGCTGCGCCAGCCCCTACTTGAGTTGCACCCAATTTTAAATTCGTTATGAATACTCTGCCATTATCAGTCAGTATCCTCAACCCCGTATTCACTCCATTAGTAGCAAGGTCTATGTCTAAAGAGTTGTTGCCAGAGTCGTAGTCTATGAGAGCGTCTCTGCCTGTTCCTAAAACTAAAGCTAAATTATCATTCATATGGAAATTTAAAGCAGAATAAAACTCTCCTGTTGTATCAGTAGCCATTTTAACGCCAAATTTCCCTGCATCCACAAAACCCGCTCCATTATGATAATAACTTTGGAAAACAAAAAGTTCATCATCTGCATACACTTGTGTTGGAGTTCCTACATTTCCTCTGCTTCTTGTTACTGCAATTTCTACTCCTGATATAGTCTCAGCAGACTTTCTTAATGTAACAGCTCCTGCCGCACTAAA
>JAHJDR010000042.1 GCA_018812345.1 bacterium
TAATATTGAACAAGAAAACTACCCCATCGAAGATATTCCCATGCCTGATTTGAGTGACTTTAAAGCAGAAGACTATTTATTTGCACGCAAACCCATGGCATTCATGGTGACCTCACGTGGTTGTCCACACCGTTGTTCGTTTTGTTCTGTGCATGCTACTTTTGGTTATAAATACCGAAAACGAGCTGTTGATGATATCATGCAGGAAATTCAAATGCGCTATGATCAGGGCTTTCGTGTGATTAATTTTGAGGATGACAATCTGACCTATGATAAAGATGCGATGAAGGCATTGTGTTATCGCATTACAGATCAGTTTGCCGATACGGACATCGAGTTTTTGGCCATGAATGGGTTGTCATACATGAGTCTCAATAATGAAATACTTGAACTCATGCGCAAAGCACATTTTACCCACCTCAATGTTTCGCTTGTGACGACGGATAAGGATGTAAAAAAACGACATCAAAGACCGCATACATTAACAAAATATATCGACATCATTACAAAAGCAGCTGATTTGAATTTTAAGATTTTATCATCACAAATATTAGGATTACCTGATGAACCGTTAGATAGCATGATTGATACACTTAAAGTAGCAGCCCAATTACCCGTGTTGATTGGAGCAAGCATGTTTTACCTCACACCTCATTCACCCATAGCTAAGGAAATGAAGCATTATCCTACGGATGAAGATATTGTGAGATCGCGTTTATCAGCTATGGCTATTGAAACCCAGCACGTGTCTCGTGATGATCTCTATACATTATTTATTTCCACACGTATTCTTGATTTTATTAAATCACTTCCTGTTGATCAATTTGAAGATCGTGTTACGATTCAAGATGTCATTAAGGGAAATAAACTTTTGACACCTTATGATGATCGTACAAAGATTGGTCTCGAATTATTGGGTGATCTCATAAATGATGGTGTTCTTTATGCGGCAACGAAACAAGGCAAAAAACCATTACAACGTTTTAAAATAGACTTATTCAATAGAATTTGGGTTCACCTTGAAAAAATCACAACACAAAATCAACTCACTATTTATAAAGAAGCTTAATGAGATTCTGCGGTGTTATTTAGAGTGTAAATTCTTCTTTATACTGGGGTAAAACCGTATCCCACTGAAATTGTTTAACAATATGTTCTTTCATGGCTTCGCTAGCCTTGGGTTCTCCATGCGTGATAAAGACTTTTTGTGGTCTGTTTTTGAAGTGACTGAGCCATTCTAAAATACCTGTATAATCCGCATGACCAGATAGATTTTGGATAGCATGGACTTCAGCTTCAATGGGAATCATTTGGCCATGAATTTTCAATTCTTTTTTTCCTTTAACAAGAGCTTCTCCGCGTGTTCCTGCCGCTTGAAAACCAACGAGGACAATAGAATTTTTAGGATCAGGACCCATGGATTTTAAGTGGTGTAAAATACGACCGCCTACAAGCATACCGCTCGCTGAAATCACAATTTTGGGTGTTTTGTTTTTATCAATTTGTTCTGATTGATTGGGTGTTTTGGCATAAGTGACATCTTTGAGTGCTTCTATGAGTTTTTCTTTAGGCATTTTCAGTTCGTTGGCAAAATTGAAATGTGTCTTGGTCGCTTCAATGGCCATAGGACTATTGAGGTATACAGGCACATCAGGAATACGGCCATGTAATTTGAGTTGATTAATGAGGTAGATGAGTGCCTGAGAACGTCCCACAGCAAAAGAGGGAATGAGTACAGTGCCACCTCGGTTAATTGTTTTAGAAATAACTTCAGCCAATTCTTCTTTAACATCTCCTTCAGGGTGTAGGCGATTACCATAGGTTGATTCACAAACAATGTAATCGGTTTTTTCCATGATATAGCGTTCAGGAAGGATAGGGTCTTTGTCGCGACCAATATCGCCACTAAAAACAATTTTTTTACCATCAGCTTCTATGGCAATAAATGAGGCTCCGAGTAAGTGTGATATGGGCAAAAATCGAAATTTAAAACCAAACTCTTCCGTGGTTTTGTCCCAATCTACAGGATGAAATAATTGCAGTGCTTCTCTAGCATCTTCAAGCGTGTATAGGGGCAGGGCTGGTTTATGTTTGGAGAGTTTATGGCGATTTAAAAACTCAGCATCTTCTTCTTGAA
>JAHJDR010000308.1 GCA_018812345.1 bacterium
ACAGAAGTAAACGATAGACGCTAGACGCTAGACGCTAGACCTCAGAGGCTTATGCTGATGTCTGGCCTCTAACCTCTGAGGTCTTCTAAGATGACCAGACAACTAAAAGAAATAGATCCAACACATGCACCAGAAACAGACAGGGCTTTTGAACAAAACCTCAGACCAAAGAACTTACAAGAATATGTTGGGCAAACAAAAATAAAAGAGAAGCTCGACATATTTCTGAGAGCGGCAAAAGGAAGAAAAGAAACTTTAGATCACTGCCTTTTTTGTGGTCCTCCCGGATTGGGAAAAACAAGCCTTGCCTACATCATTTCTTACGAAATGGAAGCTCAAATTCGTGTGACTTCAGGCCCTGTTATTGAAAAAGCTGGTGATCTTGCGGCTATTCTTACTGGCCTAGAGTCTGGTGATGTTCTTTTCATTGATGAAATCCACCGCCTTAATCCCCAACTTGAAGAAATTCTCTACCCGGCAATGGAAGACTATCAATTAGACATATTAATTGGTCAGGGGCCTTCTGCTAAAACAATTAAAATTGATTTACCACAGTTCACCCTTGTCGCCGCAACAACACGAGCAGGCTTACTCACATCACCCCTACGTGACCGCTTTGGTATTGTAGAGCGCCTCCAGTATTATTCTCACAAAGAGCTCACACAAATTGTCAAACGTTCAGCGCATATATTAAACATATACATTAATGAAGAGGGCGCAAAAGAGATTGCACGCCGTTCGCGAGGAACACCAAGGGTTGCCAACCGGCTCTTAAAGCGTGTTCGCGATTATGCTGATGTGAAATATGATGGACATATTGATTTAACATGTGCTCAAAAAGGCTTAGAGCTTCTTGAAGTAGACACTAAAGGCTTTGATCCCATGGACCGAAAAATATTGAAAACAATTATTGAGAGACATGGCGGTGGTCCTGTAGGTATTGAAGCTCTTGCAGCATCACTCAGCGAACAAAAAGATACCTTAGAAGACGTCTATGAACCGTATTTATTACAAGAAGGGTTTTTACTTAGAACACCACGCGGTCGCGTGGTCACAAAACTCGCCTATGATCACATGGGCATCCCAAAAAGCAATCCTGACGAACTTTTTTAAACAGGAACAACTGTGATGTCAGGATCATACTCATCCTTTAAAACACCTTCAATAGCCATAAGCGTTCCCGTAGCCGCGTGCGGGCATCCACAACAAGCGCCTTGATAACGCATTTTGAGTGTTTTTCCTTCAAGAGAAATCACTTCTAAATTGCCACCATCTGCTTTTAGCATAGGGCGAATTTTTGCATCTAAGATTGCTTCAATTTTTGCCATTTCTGTATTTTCCACCAAACCTCCTAATTTAATGTCGCACTAGTCTCTAGGCAACCCGTTTCTATTATAGCTTTTGCATGAACTCTATCAAGCAAAGTATTTAATGACAAGGAGCTATAAAAATCTTTCAGCTCATTGTTTAACCGATCAATAGGCTCAATCACGTGACAGGAGTCAACGCTTTTACACGAAACGACTTTGCTTGATATGCATTGCGTAATGTTGACAGGACCAAGGACGGATTCAACAAGCTCAAGAAAAGAAACATCCTTTAAATCCTTTGCGAGGCAATACCCGCCTTGTGACCCTTGTATTGACGCCACTATTTGCACATGCATCATGTTTTGTAACACACGTGAAACAGCATCAAAAGGAATGCTATAATGCTGTGCTAGTTCTTTGGCTGTTGTTCTTGTGCCCTCTTCTTTAGCACGCATATAATTAAGCGCTATCAACGCATAACCTAATTTTTTATGCACTTTAAACATTGTTCTTCCTATTGTTTCCAAAAAGGCGACAACTCTCGTAATCGCGCTATAATGGGTGGCAGTTTTTCAACGATGTAATCAACTTCTTTCTCTTCATTATATGTGCTAAAACTGAAACGAACTGATCCATGGGCTGATGTAAAAGGCACATTCATAGCTCTTAAAACATGTGATGGCTCCAATGAACCAGAAGTACAAGCAGAACCAGAAGAAGCACAAATGCCTAATTGATCTAACATAAGCAAAATAGCTTCGCCTTCGATAGAGTTAAAACCAACATTTGTTGTGCTTGGAACACGATTTTCCCGATTTCCATTAATCGCACTATTAGGTATTTTTTCTAACAATTCATTTTCTAACCGATCTCGCATCGCTCTAATTTTTGTATTCATCACTTCCAAACGAGAACCCGCAAGCTGACACGCTTTTCCTAACGCAACAATAGAGGCTACATTTTCTGTACCGCCTCGTCGCCCGCGTTCTTGATGTCCTCCAATAAGATATGACGCGAAAGGAAGTCCTTTTCTCACATAAAGAGCGGCAACCCCTTTGGGAGCATGAATTTTGTGGCCAGACAATGTCAGCATGTCAACGCCAGCGCTTTTAACATCAACAGGAATTTTTCCAACTGCTTGAACAGCATCTGTGTGAAACACGATGCCTTTTTTTCGAACGTCTTCAGCTATTTCTTGAACAGGAAATAAAACACCTGTTTCATTGTTAGCCCACATCACGCTCACAATGGCCGTATCCTTTGTAATACTCTTAAACAGCAGCTGGGTGTCTAGGTTTCCTTTTTTGTCTACAGGAACAAAGGTGACACGATAACCATTTCGGGCCAAACGCTCACACAAACTTTTAATGGCTGGGTGCTCAACACGTGTTGTGATAATGTGTTTTTTTTCTGGTTGCTTTTCAAGCGCCGCATGAACAGCCGTATTATTGCTTTCTGTGCCACAGCTTGTAAAAATGATTTCATCTTCAGAGGCATTAATAAGTGCGGCCACTCTTTGTCTGGCTTCTTTTATCTTCGTCCCAGATTTTTCAGCCAAACCATACATGCTGGATGGATTGCCATAATATTCTTTTAGAAAGGGGAGCATCTCATCTAAAACGATGGAATCAATTTGAGTCGTCGCATTATTGTCGGCATAAACTAACTTCATTCTTTAACCTCCTCAACCAAGATATCATGGCTCACATATTCTTTAAGTTTAGACTCAACAAAATTTTTCAACGTAATGGGTGATTTGCTACAAAAAGCACACGATCCATGAAGCTTAACGCTCACAAGATCACCATCAACGTCAACCAGCTCTATGTTTCCATGATCTCTTTTTAAAGAAGGTCGAATCACTTTCTCAAGCGTTTCTTCAATGAGTTTTATTTTTTGAACGTTTGTTAATTTTTTATTTGATTTAACTTTGGGCTTTTTATGATGCCAGGCCTCATCAATAAGTTCCTGTATTTTGCCATGACACTTACTACAACCACCGCCCGCCTTAGTATAGTTCGTCACATCTTCAATCGCCTTTAGGTTGTTTTCCTTTACAGCCCGCGTGATTTCCAAATCTGTAACATCAAAGCATTCACAAACAATTGTTCCTTCTTTTTCTTTAACTTTTTCTCCACGATAGTTAGCAACAGCATGTTTCAGGGCATCAAACCCCATAACAGAACAGTGCATTTTTTCTTTTGGTAAGCCGCCCAGAAATTTTGCAATATCATCATTAGTAATTTTTTGAGCCTCTTCAAGCGTTAGCCCTTTTATCATTTCTGTTAAGGCCGAAGAAGAGGCAATAGCGCTAGCACAACCAAAGGTTTGAAATTTGGCATCTTTAATACGCCCTTGGTCGTCGAGTTTAAAATATAATGTCAAGGCATCACCACAAGCTAGAGAACCCACTTCACCAACGCCATCAGCATCCTCAATAACACCAACATTTCTTGGATTTAAAAAATGTTCCTTAACTTTATCTGTGTATTCCCACATAATCGGTTCTCGGTTATCGGTTCTCGGTTATCGGATTTAAAAATTTAATCCTGAAAACCAAACCTATTAATAATTCTTGAAGCCATATAATGAGCTCTACAAGATTGTTCAGAGTAAACAACGTGCACCTAGTACTGAGCCACAAAGCAAGTCAACAAGAATATAAGTATAATTTGTCCTTATACAAGCTGTCAACTTGTGTTTTAAGCTGTTGGCCATATGTGTTTGATTTTATTGTTTTATTATCTCTAGAACAGCCTTATGCCCTGCGTCCTAAGCCTTGAGCCTTGAGCCCAGCCCCAAAATTCATACATCAAGATTATTAGCATTGAGTGCATTTGTTTCAATGAACTCACGCCGCGGTTCGACCTGGTCTCCCATAAGAATGGTAAATATTTGATCACACTCAACCGCATCTTCGATCTGAACCTGAAGCAAGGTACGCTTTTCAGGATCCATGGTTGTTTCCCAAAGCTGTTCTGGATTCATTTCACCCAAGCCTTTGTACCGCTGAATATAAACACCTTTTTTTCCATGTTCGATGATGTAGTTTTTTAATCCCAAAATGGTATCTTGTAGTTCTTTTTCCTCTTTGTTCTGCGCTACATAAGGCGGCAAGCCTATTTGTTTTATTTGTGTTACAATCTCACAGAGCTGGACCACCTCTGCAGAGCGCATGAAGTCTGCATCGATAATCGTTTCATAGGTAACGCCATTATCCTGCGTGCGGAAAGTAACCCTCTTACTCGAGTGCTCGGGATCATCTACTATTTCAACGGCGTCTTCAGCTATCAAGACTCCTGACTGCTTCAGATAGTCTTTAATGCTTTGTATTTCTGTTTGAAGCTTTTTTTCATCCGCTAAAACTTCTAGATTAATAGCAGAACCCATGAACAAAGCATCGACAACACGAGCGTCTACGCGATTAACAAAATATCCTAAGTGAGATTCATACTTAATTATTTTTTTAACAAGCCCCGCTAAACCTTCTTTAATAATAGGCTTATTATTTGCGGCAACAACAATGTCACTAACACCTAAAGAAATTAAATAATCATGGAGCATGCCATCGTCCTTCAGGTATTTTTCTGTCTTTCCTTTTTTCACCCTATAAAGAGGGGGCTGCGCTATGTATAAATAACCTTTTTCTATAATCTCTGTCATGTGACGATAAAACAAAGTTAAGAGCAATGTTCGAATATGTGAGCCATCAACATCCGCATCGGTCATGATAATAATTGTATGATAACGAAGTTTTTCAATGTTAAAATCATTGCTACCAATACCTGTTCCCAGCGCTGTTATTAAAGTACGGATTTCATCGCTGGCCAACATTTTATCAAAACGTGCTTTTTCAACATTTAATATTTTTCCTTTTAGGGGTAAAATGGCCTGATTTGATCGATTACGTCCTTGTTTAGCAGAACCCCCCGCTGAATCTCCTTCTACAATATACATTTCAGCAAACCGAGGATCCTTTTCCTGACAATCTGCCAATTTTCCTGGCAACGCTGATGAATCTAGGGCAGACTTTCTTCTGACAAGATTCCGCGCACGCCTAGCCGCTTCGCGG
>JAHJDR010000309.1 GCA_018812345.1 bacterium
CTCATCTTTGTGGGCAATGATAAATTTTGCTAATCTATCAATACCAGCCTTATTTACAAGATCAGTCTTGCTTGTCTTAAATGTCACTTGGAGATCTGAGAATAGTGAGTTAATAGTATGTGTAATAACTTCAGTTTCTACAGCTTTCTTATCACCACCAGCCCAATCTACAAAAGCCTGTGTTGATTCAAAGGTATGAGCTGTAACTGTATCTTCATCACCTTCGAGTTTAATACCTGCTGTTCTATCTTCTTTATAAAGATCAACACTGGTTACTTCACCTGAATCAGAATCTTTAATCACTTTACCGTGAACTATTGTTATTGCATTACCATCTATATCAGTTAATCCTTTGTCTGTAATATCAACAATAAGCCATGTATTTTTAGATTCGTCAGCTGTTACTGTAACAGGAACAATGGCCTGCACAGGTGCAGGACCTGTTGAGACAGGAGCTTCTGCAGCAGCAGCTACACCATATATTTCATAACCAGCTTCTTGTAATAATTTTAGAAGATATTGTTCAATAGCGCGCAAACCATCTGTATTAGGTTTCAAGCGGGCCTTTTCTACGCCACCTTCGGCATCACCATTAATATCAATTTTTATGGGTTTGCCTGTTTGGTCAATAAGAACACGGCCATTGCGTTGATCAACACCTGTAATATTTGTGTTATTAGTAACGTTAGGAATATTAATACCAACGCGTGCTAATAAAACAATAAGCTCTTCAAAGTAATCAGCTACAGCGTCTGCGTTTGACCAGTCTTCTAAAGGATAAACTGTTTTTGTTTCATAAGCTTGGTTAACAAGAGCCAAAGCAACGTTTGGTAGGTTTTCTTGTTCCATGATTTTAGCAACAGTATCTATTGTAATTTTATCAGCATCAATAGCATCACCAGCATCATTCATAATGGATTTAGACCAAGCATCCACTTTCATGGCTTCTGCTAATTTAGCTGTTACAGTATGATCTTCAATGAGGGCAAGGCCTTCGTTGAGATAATCAAAGTGTAAAACAGCAAGATCAAAAGTTTCTTGCATGGCAACACCAGCTTCGCCTTCAGCAGCAAAGAAAGCATCTAAATCGTAAAGTTGATTTAAGGCATCTTTTAGGGCGTAGGCTTTTTTAGCTGTTAAGGCTTCTTTAAATTTGCCAACTTGATCTTCACCAATTTCACCACGTTTGAAATCAGCTAGTTTATTACCTAATGCGGCTAATTCATCTTTAAAATCAGGAAGAATATTGTCTCGACAGAACGACGTAAGCTGAGTTTGTGATAATTCACTGAGTTCTTCGGGAGCTACATAACGGCCTTCTAAAATAGCCGCTTCACGGAGAATAGGATTATTGGCTTTATCAAAGATCCATCCAAGGCGAACCAATTTACCTTTGTCACCAATGCTCCAGCCTTCTTGCCAATCTGTTTGATAGTATTTACCAAAATCAGCAGCTTTATATTTTTCACCAGCTGCTCCTCCTGGGTTATCAAGAGCTGTGGCTTCTTTACCGATTTGTGCAAAATAGTCTGTTGCATCTGGAGCACCATCACCATCAAAATCAATGGTAAGTTTATCTATTGCACCATCTTTTAAGAGGTCATTATCAATATAAACACTTTTGTTATCGTCGATAAAGTTTTGAACTCTGATAATTGCCATGTTGTTCTCCATTCTTTTATTTAAAAAAATAACTTTTTATAATAATTGTTTATTCAGCAGTTTCCTTACAGGCAGCAACTTTTTCGCCATAAAAACCAACTTGACGATAAGCTGTTCCACCAACACCACTTTCTAAAGCAGCGCCTTGTGGACCTTCGGGTGTAGCAACTTGTTGTCTAATAAGTTTAATGCGGCAATTAGCATGTCCTGGAATTTCAGTCATGGTATTCCACGCAGGAACATTTTGGTCTTTGTGGACCACTTCATAACCTACAATCTTATAACTAAAACCATCAGCAGCCATACCCGCTACACAGTCATCTGACATGAGAGGGGCTACAATAGCTCTGGCAGCAGGTCTAGCCGCTACAATTTCATCTTGCATGGTTGAAGCAGCAATGCGTTCAGCAGCAGCTTCATCTGCAGGAGATGTTTCTTCGGCAAAAGGATTACCAATTACACGAAAACCACCACGTGCATGCCAATTTGTAATACCTGTTAGGCTTAAAATATCTTGGCCAACACCGTCATTAACAACACTCACGCTTCCAACACCAGCACCAGCTTCAGCAACTATTTGAAAACGACCACTAGCCGTTTCTTTAACAGCATATGGTGTAACGGCAAAACCACCTTGTACTAAAAAGTGGCCACCTGTTCTGAGATGAGAAGCACCATAAAGATTTTCGCCACCTTCACGTGAGGTAAGCACTCTAGCTTGATCTGAATAAATTTCACCTTCTCCACCAACGCCAACACTACCTTCAACTTGTTTATTGCCAGCGGCAAAAGTTACTAAACCACGAACTTGCGCACGACTTGCATCAAGGGTTGATGCGGCATCTGCAGAAGCAGCATATGTGGAATCACAAGCACCACTATATAAGTCATCACATGTAGTTTCTGATTCTACATAAATATCACCAACACGTTCACTGGCTGCTTGTGGACTATTATGAACATAACTAAAACCACCACTTAAACCAATGGCAATAGGTGTTTTTGGAATATGGAAACGAATACCACCATCAAGATTTATAGGAGTCAGGCTGGTATAGTCATTTGAATAGAAATCTATGCGATTACCGTCGACATTTAAATAGGTATTGGGATGTTTGAAATTTGTTCCCTGACCACCAAAAGTATACTGTGCATATAATTCAACGGGATCAAACGAAAGATCTTTTGCTTTTGCTGCATCTGTCATAAAAACTCCTTAAAACTAAAAAAGCTTTAAAATTTATTAAGTTATCGAATTCTTCCTTAAAATATCATCTACTTCACTAAAGATTATCGGCACTGAAATTAAAAAGTTGCTATAAAAAACACGTTTTTTTACGAATAATTCAATCTCAGTAACCATTATCATTTACACACATATTATCGGATATTAATATAAGATGTTGCTAAGTTTCTTTGTTTTATTTTCTTTAACTTTCATAGACTTATTAGGACATTACGACACATTGACTAACACACCTTCTTAATAAACTAAGAAAAAACATCCTCCAGAGACCCAGCGACCCCAAGAACCCGCGAACCATAATATAACACCCCGTGTCATGGAATAAAAAAAGCAAGATTTAAACAAAAAACCACGCAACATTATCTTTAGCTTCCCGATAATAAGGTTGATGTAGAATTGTATCATTTCGTTTAATACGGAATGAAAATCAGGAGAAATTATGAAAAAGATTTTAAGCATTGCAGCCATTATGATCATTACTTTAGTTGCCAACACAGCATTTGCTGATGAGCCTTATTGTAAGGTAACCAAAGATGGTGATGACATCACACCTTATACATTACGCTATATTATGGAAGAGGTTGCAAATGGTTATATGTTTGGTGGCTGCTCCATTAATGATGAAGGCTTAAATTTTCCTGAAGCTGATTTTGCCAACAATATGGTTCTTTTCCAAACACAAGAACAACTTGATCTTGTTGAGAGCGCAGCAACAGCAGTGAAGACAATTAAACTTGAATACATGCAATCTGTTCAAGGAGGCGTGCCTTCACAAATGACTTTTGATACACAAGAAACTTTTGTTATTGGTAATATTTCAGAAGCCGCTGTAGCAGATAAGCCTGAACTCTATGATGAAGATCATGTTGTTTGGGATGCAATGCAAGGCAATGGCTCTGCTAATCAGGGTTTCGTTGTGATTGATGCTCGTGATACGGGTGAGATTATGCCTTTTAGTTGTTCTAGCAATAGCAAAACAGTTTATTTGCGTAGCATGATTGTGCACACGAATGGTATTAGTAAAGCTTCCTTTTATGATCAAGGGACCTGCTTAGCTGATGCTGGTGCTGTATTTGTTTGTAACTCAAGTGCGGCTTTGAAAAAGAATGTGAATAGTTTTGATCCTAGTTCAGAAACTAATATGTTGGACTGGTGTGATTGTAATGATAAAGTCACTCTCTATAGAGATAAAGATGGTGACGGTTACTATCCTGAAGATGGTAGCTCTAATGATGGTCCTGGCGGCAAACGTGATACATTGCCAAACTTACCATGGAATGAAGTACGCACACCAGAAAGTGGAACAGTAAATCAACCTGTAAGTTTATCAAGCACACTAGCTAAAAAAGCTCCTATTACTTTAAAATCATCATCATTTGGTAAAAAAGGTACATCACCGCAAACGATGTTCCTTATTGACACAACACAAACAGAAGTAACTCTTTGTGCTGATGATGACGATGTTCAAGGTTATGAAAATGAAGGTTATGATACAGCAGGCGATGATTGTGATGACTATGATGTAAACACATATCCTGGCGCGGCTGAGCTCTGTGATGGTAAAGATAATGACTGTGATGGTGTTATCCCTGAAAATGAGCAAGACCTTGATGGTGACGGCGTTATGGCTTGTGCCGGTGATTGTAATGACAATGATGCTTCTATTTATCCTGGTGCCCAAGAAGTTTGTGAAGATGGTGTTGATCAAGATTGTAACGGTGTTGATCTTGCTTGTGACGGTCCTGTGGATAATGATGGTGACGGCTACACTGAAGATACTGATTGTGATGACACTGATCCTTCTATTAATCCTGGTGCCGAAGAAATCTGTGAAGACGGTATTGATAATGACTGTGATGGTGTTGATGACAGTTGTACTGTTGATCCTGTTGACGCTGATGGTGACGGTTACACAGAAGATGAAGATTGTAATGACAATGATGCAGCAATCAATCCTGGTGCCACTGAAGTTTGCGAAGATGGCATTGATAATGACTGTGACGGTGTTGATGATGATTGTGAACCAGCCAAAGAACCTGAAATCTGTAATGATGGTTTAGACAATGATCTTGATGGTCTCACAGATTGTGACGACACTGATTGCGAATCTTGGTATGAATGTAATGGCTTAGGCCCAGAAGAAGAATGTAATGACAATATTGACAATGACGCTGATGGTTTTACAGACTGTGATGACGCAGACTGTGCCTTTAGCGAAGCAAGCTGCTCAAGTGAAGTTTGTGACGATCTTGTAGACAATAATGGTGATGGTCTTGTGGATTGTGAAGATCCTACATGTACTGACTTCATCGTAGATGAAGAAACAGGAACAACATGTGCCACGCTACAAATTATTGGAATAGATGATGGTCTCTTCCTCACTGGTGGTGGTGGTTGTGGTTGTGATCTCACAGCAACAAAACCTGCGAGCATGACACAATTTACACCAGCAGCAATAGCGCTTATGCTACTCGCCTTAATAGGCATGATACGCGTACGCAAAAGCAAAAAATTATAATTAGGTCTTGAGTCGAAAAAGGGTAAAAAAAAGCCGTCTATCTTAGATAGACGGCTTTTTTATTGAAAAGTGAAAAATACTAAAATGAAAAATGAAAATTTCAAGAGTATGTAAATTTTATTACAAATATCAAAAATACCACATTGCGTTATAGTCAAACCACCAAATTAACCCCATTAAATCAAGCATATAAGCAATTGTTGTTGACCAATTATATATAATAGGACAAATGACGCTTTTGTCGGGGGTTGGACAAAAATTGACGTTTTTCTAGAATTGACATTTTAGATGCTCTTCAGGCTACAATACAGGCTGTGAGGGTAGAGAAGGGTCATTTCTAAGAAAAGCAACTACGAATGATACACCATTGAGCTTCACTTATTTTCTCATTGTCCTGGTTAGTCAGCTGAAACATTTTCTAAAAGAGGGTGTTTCCCATTCGAAACTAAAAATTACCGCAGATTTTTATTATTGTATCGTTAAAATCAATGAATCCCCTAGGCTTGCCTAGATGTTTCACTGATAAGGAGTTGTTATTATTGGGGGATAAAAACAGATTAAAAAAGGAAGAAAAACAAAAAAAAGGTAAAAAATTAGCAACATTTATACGAAACAACCGATAATTTGTATGGAGAAGAAGTTTATATATTGTAGGGTTGCTGATCTTAAAAATAGGGAATTTTGATTATGAAGACTAACAAACTAAAAGTTTTCTTAAATATTTTATTGGCGCTAAGCCTAACCTATCTTGCATCTGCGTGTGATTCTAACTTTGCACATCCTGATGCCCTCATGACAGATGATTCTATTCGCATTGATTATTTTGAACCTGAATTAGATGAACTCACTGTTGGTCAAACAACGACACTTAAGTGGTCTGTAATTGATGATGAGGATAAAATTGATTATTGTAACATTGAACCAGGTATCGGTCCTGTAGGCGAAACAAATTCAACAGATATCACTCCTAGTCAAACAACTACGTACACACTGACCGTGATTTCTGGTGGTAAGATTGTTAAACAACAAAGCAAAATCGTAAAAGTTTATTCTCCTTCAGGTGATGAAATTGTTGACGGTGGTGGCGCATTAGCTGAAACATGTGATGATGGTATTGATAACGACAGTGATACTTTTGTAGATTGTGATGATGAAGATTGTGTTTCTGATGAAGCTTGTGCAGACACAACATTTACCCCTGAATTTTCTTACACACTCAGCGATGAGACACCTCTCATTGGTGACTCGGTTACTATAAGCTGGGAAAGCAACTATAATTCTTTAAATTTATATTACACCCAAGGTCTTGCTGATGACTCAGAATTCATCAAACCTTACCAAGCAACAAGTTCACTCACTTTTACTGTAGAAGCGGAAACGACTACTTTTAAATTTAATGCCTATGACTCTGAAGATAATTATTCAGGAACTGAAGAAATTACGGTAACTGCTACTGAAGAAGAAGAAGATACAACTAATCCTGGCTTTTCAGCAACTAAAGATTACTTTGATGTTTATCCTTCAGTTTACTTGATTCAAAATGAACCTTACCACATTGACTGGTGTGTGCGTAATGCAGCTTCTGTTGATATGACAGGAGATACAGATCACTGTGATGAAATCAACAACCTCAGCGCTGGCAATTATGCTACAAGTTTATATCTCACAGCAACTGATATTTATGGTAACGCCATGACATGGCCTAAGAGCCTTTATGTCTCTTCTTTTGATGGTGGTTCAAGTTTCTTAAATGCCACAATCACAAAAATGATTCCAGGAAATACGAGTGGTGAATACTACTTTATTACAAGTGACAACACAGTTTATCACAGCACAAACTATTTAGATAAAACAACTGTTGTACCAATTGTTACAAATGCTGAGTTAGAAGCAGGTCTTGATCTGGCTTCAAGTGTGGGTATAATTTCTGCCTTTGCCGCTAATGATGACACCTACTTTATTGGAACAGACAAAGCTCTTTTTGTAAAAGATGCTGATGGTTTTAAAGAAGCCGTAACATCAGACGGCCAAACATTCAATTCAATCGTTGTTACAAAAAATGGTACTGTTCTCGCTGGTGCCACAAAGAATTATGGCACAATCCATGCAGCAACTGATGAAACCGATAATGATGGTTGGGATACAACGCTTTTAGCTTTTACTTCTTACGCAACAACAGATCCTGTTCGTTTCTATGAATTTGTCGTTAACCCCAATGATCGCTCTGAACTAGTTGCTTTAACAGACAAAGGAGCTTTTTATTCAACAGATAATGGCTCCACATTCGTAGCTAAAACAACTGATGACATAACTGTTGCTGGTTTCTGGTCAGAAGAAGGTAAGTTGCTTATTTGGTCTCATAACAATGTTTATGAATGGGATAGCAGTGACAAACGTTTTGATGAAAAGAGTGCTTTAGAAATTTCATCAAGCCAAATAAACTATGCGGTTAAGCAAAAGAATCGTTATTTCGTAGCAACATCTAGTGGTGTAGCAGTATATAATCCGAACTATGAATATGCTGAAAAGTTTTACGCTATCTCTGGTTTTGAAGTAAAATTTCTTATTATGGGAGATAGTGACGGTAGTTTCAACACCCCTAGCATTCATGGTTTAACAGGAAATGGTATTGATTACTTACTCGAATGGCAATCTGCTAGTTCTTATAGAGGTATTTTTGGTACATTTAATTTGGGAACTTTTAGACGTTAATTTAATGTGAGGTATAAGCATGACACAACTTAACACAACATATACCCCAACAGTCGATCACGCAGCAACAACACCAGAAGCTGTTGAAGCAAAAAACCCCGGTGAAGCTTTTAGAGAAGCCGTGTCTGGTATTGAGCTAGGCCCCGCACAGAGCAGCGGCGCTATTGTTCTTTCGGATTCGGTATTTAATATATTAAATGGCCAAAGCAATGGTTTTCTTCTCCCTTTATCACTCACTCTTGAAGGACAACGCTACTGGGGACTTGGAAAATCTACAGGGAGCCTTGATCTTGATAAAAAAGTCGGTCTTTGGTGGAAACCTTCTGGAACAGGTTCTTTTAATATTCATAGAGATGGCACAACAAACGAACCCACTGATATCGGTGGTTATACAACAGGTTCATTTACCAATACATTGGCCTTAGGTATTCCCTTAAGCCAAGCTAATATGATCTTTTCTGTAGCACCTATTGGCTGGACAACATCTTATGATCTCAATAGTGATTACGTTGACTGTGTAACGGGTGATTCTGAAGATGCCTGTACAGGTGCTCAACAATACATTTTTAAAAATGGTTGGACTTTGGGTGGCTCTGCCAACTGGTACATGGGTGGCATTGAAGATCCCACAATGTCAAATGTCTCGTTTTCTTATTACTACACAACCCCTGAATTTGAACAAGTATGGCGTGACACTAACCCAACAATGGAAAAGCATAAAACAGATGTGAAATTATTGTTTCCATTTCCTTGGGAAAAAATAAAGGATGATCTCTACATCCATGGCAATGCAGGCCTGGAAGTAGGTATTCATGAACAAGGTAATTCTGATGATAATTCACATGCTATTTCATGGGGGCTAGGCGGAACAGGCCGTTTGTGGGGCATGGAAGCAGGTAAGGCTGGTGGAGCCTTTCGTTTAGACTTAGGTGGCACAGTAGATCCTGCTTCAAATGAAGACGCCCTTGGTCAAGGTGCCATGCACAAAGATACATTTTCAGCCAATGCTTATCTAGGTATAGACACACGTAAGAAAGATGGCCAACCTAAAATTGCAGGTGTGGCTTCATACTTTAATAGTATGAATCTTGTGATTAATCCGTATTATAAATACACAACAGGATCTTTCATGCAAGACGCCTGTTTGTATACAAATGATGCTGGTGATCTCGAAATCCGTGATGCTTGTGGATCTGAAACATGGGATGAAAGCCGCCTCGTAGAGCCCGGAACATTAGGTATTGATTACACGCAACATCAGTTAGGCATGAAAGTTAGATATGGCATGCCTTTAGCACCAGCAGCTTGGGCAACGGGAAATAAAACACAACAAGCATTTTCAGGCTTACAACTCGAAATCACCGGTGAAGTGAGCCATACTGAAACAATTCTGGAAGGTGATGGGTTTGCTGTAAACCAAGACATGCCTGGAGAAGAAAATGTTTTTAAGGCAGGCGTAGGATTTCGCCTCCCATTTTAAGTAGAAAGAGAATTTTATGTTTTTTAATGTAAAGGAGAACACAATGAAACGCCAAACTAAATACTTCGTAGTACTTATCGTATGCCTCATTTCAATGTTATTTAGCCAACAAGCATTAGCAGATGTTTGCAATGCTTTTGAATCAGATAATAACATTGATAATGGACCCTATGGCGAATATTATCCTTCAGATTCCTTGGCTTACTTTGTTGGTCGGTTTAATGAAGGTGCAGATGGTCAATCTGATGCCCAGTTAGGTGCTTGTCGTGATGGCATTAAGCTCACAAACTATGCTAATCTTTATGACACACAAGAACTCATTTATTCTAACCCAGGTAAAAGCTTAGAATCAGAAAATCCTTTTTACATTGATGGCAATAGTGGAGATGAAAATCAAGAGATTCGCTATTATGGCTCTGATGTTATGTTTAGAATTAAGGGTTCTAATGATACAGAAATAAAAAACATAACAATCTCTTCATCAGAAACAATTTCTGAGATATCAACTGCCCAATTTATAGAATGCGAAACAGGGCAAGATATTAGTTTGGATAATATTATTATTTATAATAAACCAAGCACAGCAATTCGTATTACTGGCTGTTCAAATATTAATATATCAAATATTGAGATTTATGGCTCTACAACAACTGACAGTGAAGCCATCATTGAAATTATCCCCACAAGTGGTACAATCAATAATGTTACTTTGCAAAACATTACGTTTGAAAACACGCAAGGAACTGGTATCCGTATTCACAATGCTTCTACAGTAAATCTCATAGACATAGAAGCAACAACACACAATGGAACGCTTGTTGAATTGGAAAACATATCAGACCTTGAAACTCTTGATGTAGAAGGCACAAACGTTCATACAGGTGTTGTTCTCAATAACATTAGAAACAGTGAAGGTGCTGATATCTCCTTAAATTTAGATGGTGTAGATAGTGTTTCTGGTTACGGCATTTACCTTGGTTCATCTGCTGAAGCCACTAACGATCCCACTGAAGGCATGAACTTTCTTGCTGATAGTGATAATCTCATTTCAGTTCAAGGTTTTGGTAGTCATGGTATTGTGGTTGCGGGCTATAATCAAAACAACACTTTTAAAAATGTGACTGTAAAAAATAATAAAGGCTATGGTATTTTCTTTGATGGCGCCAATGCTAA
>JAHJDR010000310.1 GCA_018812345.1 bacterium
ACGACCGTAGCTGTTCCAAATCTTATTTTAGCTGCTCTTCGAATAAACTTTTGCCACAACGCCCCTTCACGTGATGCTTTGGGATTAACCTGAAGTTGAAAAGGCGCTTGAAAACCAACGCGATAAAGAAAATTACGAAAGGTAAGAGAAAAGCTAGACGGGGGAATCAAAATCTTCATGGCATAAACAGCCCCTTGTTCAAGCCCCTTGATTTCGCCCTGCTCAGAAGATAATTTAAGGATTTTCACACGATAAACTTGTCCAGCAAAGCCTCCGCCCACAAATTTTTCTATTTCAAGATCAACCGTAGCTCTTTTGGAATCTTCAATCCCTGTGATGTCATACTGCAACTTTGAACCCGCATCATAGTGTTTTATCCGCATGGGGCGACAAAGCTTCTGCTTTGTAAATTCTTCATTTAAACGATTACATAGGGCGACTGAATAATCATGGCTCATAGGCAAATTCCTTTAATAGGCTCGGTCTTGTAACTAGAATCTTTTATAAAATCAACTGTTAGCAAACACAACCCCATCAATAATTCATTGATTTCTCTCTTTTTTCCATTCATAAACATCAAATAGGCCAATGGGCCTGTGTTTCTTTCATAGGAGCGTCGGCGTGTCGGTGCATCGGCGCATTATAACATGAAAAAAATATTTAGAATTCTGATAATTTTATCATTTATTATCTTACCTCTTACTCTCTCTCTACCTTTAATGACAGGATGTGGGAGTAGCAATGCTGATGATAGTGGTGGCGATACAGGCGATGGCGATGGCGGTGTCGCAACAGCGACTCTTTTCTTTGCCTATAAGTTTACTTGGGGTTCTCAAGGTTCTGGTGACAGTCAATTTTATTGGCCGACAACAATTGCCATCGATAGCAATGGCTATATTTATATAACTGACTATAGTAATTACCGTATTCAAAAATTCAGTGTTGATCCTGAAGCTGAAACGGCGACTTTCGAAGCTGAGTGGGGAACACAAGGTGATGGTGATTCTGAATTTAATAAACCCATGACTATAGCCATAGATGAAAATGATCTCATCTATGTCACTGATAGAGATAATCATCGCGTTCAAATCTTTGATACAGATGGCGTTTATCAAGGGCAGTTTGGCACAAGTGGTACGGGAGAACTTGAATTCAATTACCCTCAAGGGATACACACGATGGACAACCATATCTATGTTGTGGATCGTTATAATTACCGTATTCGAAAGTTCAACGATGATCTTACATTTGATTTAGGATGGGGCTCAAAGGGCCCTGAAGAAGGTGAGCTTCAAACCCCTCAAGGCATTTATTCTGACAGCAATTCACTTATTTACGTTGTTGATAATGGCAATCATCGTATCCAAGTTTTTGATGCTAACGGCGTCTTTCAATCCACTTTTGGCAGCTATAGCATAGGCACTACAGGTTATTTCTATTTTCCAACAGACATATACATTGACTCTGAAGATCGACTCTATATTTGTGAGGATGGTAATAACCGTGTTCAGGTTTTTGATACAGAGGGCACTTATCTTGGGATTGTTGCCTCAGAAGGAACAGGTGTTGGTCAAGTGATGGCTCCCATGGGAATAACAATGGATGATGAGGGTTATATTTATGTTGTAGATTCCGGCAATCATAGGATTAATGTTTATAAAGAACAATAATGCGCCTATGAACCTATGATCCGATGAGCCTATGATTTCTTCATAGGAGCGTAGGCGCATCTGTGCATCGGAGCACTAAATATGAAAAAAGAACACAAAGGGGCATTTAATAAGGTTCTTGAAATAAACCTCACCAAACAAGAATACAGCATTTACAAAGTTACACCAAAAGAGAGAAAAATGTATCTTGGTGCAAAAGGTTTAGCCTTGAAACTTCTCTATGATCGTATGAAGCCAGGCCTCGATCCTTTGGGTCCTGATAACTACCTCGCCTTTATGATGGGGCCTCTATTGGGTTCCGGAGCACCCTGCTCTGGCCGCTTTTCTTCTGTTACAAAATCTCCCTTAACAGGTATTTTTACGCATTCGTCTTGTGGGGGGCCTTTTGGTATGGAACTCAAAACTGCTGGCTATGATGGCGTTCTCATCCATGGCAAAGCAAAAGATAAAACATACCTCCTCATTGATGAAAATGGTGTTCAGTTTAAAAATGCCTCTAAACTTTGGGGCATGGATACGGTTAATGTACAACAAGAACTTGGCCCCAAAGGTGCCTCTCTTGTCATTGGTCCTGCTGGTGAAAATAAAGTTCTTTTTGCTAACATTGCTTCAGGTCATCGCTTTCTCGGTCGTGGTGGTGCTGGCGCTGTGATGGGCTCTAAAAATCTAAAAGCTGTATTAGCTATTGGTGGCGCTTACAAAATTGTTCCTGTGCAAAAAGAAGAATTTGCCGCACTTAAAAAAGTTGCCACAAAATACATTAACTCAAATGATGTCACCTCAAATAAATACCGCAATTATGGCACGTCAGCAAATGTACGCTTATGTAATGAAGCGGGCATATTACCCGTTCATAATTTTAAAACAGGCAAACATCCTGATTTTGATAAAATTGCTGGTGAAACCGTTAAAGCAAAACATGACACCAAACATGCGACGTGTCGTCCCTGCACCATTCTTTGTGGCAAAAAAGGTACGTTTGCAGGCAAAGAACTCATTGTCTCTGAATATGAAACCGTAGGCCTTATGGGTTCTAACCTCGGTATTTTTGATCCTGTTAAAATTGCTATTTGGAATAAAGTCTGCGGCGATATGGGCATGGATACAATATCTGCTGGCAATGTAATTGGCTGGGTTATGGAAGCTACTGAGAAAGGCTTACTAAAAAGCAATCTCAAGTTTGGCAAAGCAAAAGGTATTGATGAGACCTTGCGTGATATAGCTCTGTGCAAAGATTTTGGAAAAGAAATGGCTCTCGGCACGAAAGCACTTTCCGAAAAATACGGTGGCAAAGATTTTGCCATTCAAGTCAAAGGCCTAGAAATGGCTGCCTATGATCCAAGAGGCTGCTTTGGCCAAGGACTTTCTTATGCTGTTGCCAATCGTGGTGCTTGTCATCTTTCCACAGCTATATTTGCTATGGAAACTTTTTTCCATCTGCTCAAACCTTACACAATTCGCGCTAAAGCTGATTTTGTAAAATTCTTTGAAAATCTTAATTGTTGCATAAACTCTGTGCATACATGCCAATTCACAGCCTTTGCCTATACCCTTGAAGTCCCTTTGACTAAATACACACCCAAGAAAATCTTAGGTGGCATGATGCAACATCTGCCAGAAGCTGCTGTGAATATGGTAGATTACAGCACCTATACAAAGTTTTGGTCATATGTCACTGGCATTAAAATATCTAATTCTGATTTCATGAAAGCAGGCGAACGCATTCACATTTTAGAACGTTATATGAACACACGTGAAGGCATTACAAAAAAAGATGACACCCTTCCCTTGCGTTTCTTAAACGAACCCCGTGAAAGTGATACAGACGGCCATACAGTGCCTCTTGATGCTATGCTGCCAATTTATTATAAGGTTCGTGGGTATGATGAGAATGGGGTTCCGAAGAAGACCTTGCTTAAAGAGCTTGGGATTTCCACACAATAATGAAAAATACATAAATACATGAATACATAAATGTTAAAGTACATTAATACTAATAATTTCACACTTACTTTTCACTTTATGTATTCATGTATTTATGTATTCATGTATTAGTATGAAACAAGTCACTATTGGAAAAAAGAAGGTCTACCCCCTAACAATCCCCTCAGGCATTATCACAACAGAAGCATCAACTATTGAGAAATATGCCCGTGACATTCCTGAACTGGGCATTATTACCACAAAAACAATCGGTCCAGAACCAAGACCCGGAAACATTGAACCTATCCTCCATCAATACGAACCAGGTTCATTTGTGAATGCTGTGGGACTGAAAAATCCTGGTTGCAAAGCCTTTGCTAAAAAACTTGAAAACATAAATTTTCCTGAAGATAAATATTTGCTCATTTCAGTTATGGGAGCTTCCACAGAAGATTTCTGCCAAGTCATTACAACACTTGAAAAGTACGCAGATGGTTTTGAACTCAATCTTTCCTGCCCTCATGCCAAGGGTTATGGCCAGCAAATAGGCGAAGATCCTAAACTTGTTTATGAAATTGTAAAAGCCGTCACGAGCATCACGAAAAAACAAGTTTTTGCCAAACTCTCGCCTAATGTAAAAGACATAGCACAAATAGCGGAAGCCGCCATGAATGCTGGAGCCTATGGCATTACAGCGATTAATACAGTGGGGCCTGATGAAGTAAAAAACAGTGATGGCCACCCTATTCTCTCTAACAAAAAAGGGGGGCGCAGTGGAAAAGCAACTCTTCCATTTGGTCTAGAGGCTGTTAAAAAAATCACAGATAAACTGGGAAACATCCCTATTTTGGGTATGGGCGGCATCAGATCTGCGGAGGACATAAGAGCCTACCAAAACTCAGGTGCCAAGCTCTTTGGCATTGGAAGCTCTCTCGCAGGGCTGGATGATCATCAAATAATAAAATATTTTAGAACACTGGCACAAGACCTGGAAAACAATTCAAATCACGCTAAAAATCAGCTGACAACAGTTGACATGTCCTACACACAAACAAAAGTTACCAATAAAATTGACTGTGCTCCTGATTTTAAAATTATTGAATTTGATTTACATCTCAAAGCCCTGCCCGCTGAATTTATATTTGTTTGGCTCCCTGGCACTGCTGAGAAACCCTTTTCCATTCTCAACGATGCCCCTCTTACACTGGCCATTCAAGAACGTGGTGGCTGCACAAAATCAATCAACGCCTTAAAAGCAGGTGATAATGTTTATATTCGGGGGCCTCATGGAAAAAGTATTACAGAACTTTCCCATAAGCACCTGGTACTCGTTGGTGGTGGCAGTGGCATAGCTGGCCTTTACATCTTTGCCAAACATTTTGCTACCACACATAAAATTACAACTCTCTTAGGGGCAAAAGACAAAGATCATATTTTTTATCAAGATGAATTTCGCAAATTCGGTGATGTCCATATAGCCACTGAAGATGGCAGTATTGGCACTAAAGGATATGTAACAGAGCTTTTAAATGAACTCAATTTGGATACAGATGTTTGCTTCCTCAACTGTGGCCCTAAACCTATGATTGAAGCACTCATAGCTATTCAGTCTCAAATCACGTCAAACGAAAACATCTTATCATCCATTGATTATCTAACAATGTGTGGCGTTGGTATTTGTGGTTCCTGTGCTAATGCAAACGGCACGCGTAGTTGTGTTTCGGGACCTTTTTTATCTGTCGCGAGTCGTTTACCCTGAGCGACATGTCCTGAGCATCGTCGAAGGAAGTCGAAGGGCTCGTCTCTAGCCTGCTCCGTTTACGGGGCCAGTTGTTATTCTTCAATCTTACCCGCTTTGAGTCGTTTTGCATAGATTTCTTGCAGTTTGTATAAGTCTTGTTGCAATTCAAAGAAACCATGCCAATGGGCATAGTCAGGACCTCCCATCATAGCACCCTGGCGAGCGCGTCGACCTTCATGATGCCAGAGATAATAGAAAACTTTTTGAAATTCATCCGTCCAAGGATTCTTTTTCAAAAGGTTCTTTGAAGCCAGCTCATCATACATTTTTTTAGCAGGATCATAGTAGGCTACATTGTAAAGCTGTACTGCTTTATCACCTTGTTTGAAAAATCCCTTGGTGTGAAGTTCGCTATGACAAGATGAACACACCTGTTCCATTTTTTGACGTCCTTCAATACCATTACCAAGAACAGGGCTCATCACATCTTCGGAATTACGCACTTGTGATTTTTGAGCCCACAAATTCCAATAAAGACGTTCTGTAATATCATGAGTTGTCTTTAATTTGCCAATACCACTCATGTGACACGTTGCGCATGTAGGACCACGATAATCACCAGGTTCCCAAGCATCTGGAGAACTTGTCCACGTCCAATTATCGCCATCTGTGTTATACACATGACCATGTTTGGAGTTTTCAAATATTTCAATATCGGGATGATCAGGTCCTAAGTGACAAGATGCGCAGGCATGGGGTTTTCTGGCTTCCGCCACATCAAATTTATGTCGCGTATGACAAGCGGAACAGTTGCCTGTGCTGCCATCTGGATATATATTTCCCATACCAGCATTGGGCCATGTCTCAGCCGTGGGCTTGCCATCTTTGCCGAGTTCGATTTTAGTTCCATGGCATTGCATACACCCTGTTTCATTTGAAGCATTTTTAAGTGTCGGATGATTTTGACCTTCGTGGACCTGTACCAAGGCATGCAAATTATCTTTGGGAATAATCTGATGGTAAGCTCGGAAATTACCACTCTTATTAAATTGTTCTGCTTCTTTCACGTGGCACTGCGCACAACGACTGGGGGGAACAAGAACAGATTCAAAGATATCAGTTCCTTTGAGACCTTCACACTGCGAGGCTGTTGGGTCTTCTTTTTTCACACCATGACAATCAATACAGGACACACCAACATGGCCATGCCGTGAGTTTTTCCAATCATTAATAACACCGGGGTGGTTTTTTTGATGGCAATCAATACATTTTTTTCCATCTGCTGTTAAGCCGCGATCAATAACAATAGCTTTTACAGAACTTAAGTCTCCCACACTCTGATTGAGGTTGGGATTAAGTTTTTTGCCTGCTTTTTGAGCCTGAGCACTAACAGCTAGCATAACAAAACAAATAACCATGAAAACAAATAAAATGTTTCGTTGTTTTTTCATTGTGTCCCCTTATGTTTACTTAAATGAAACCCAAGATCTTTATGACCAACATTTTTGTGACATTCAATACACGTTTTTGTTGTTTCACCCAGAAAATAGGGTTTATGTGCCACAAAAGCTTTGGGATTAGCTTTAGCCCCTTGCTCTAACTCCGTATGGCAGTTTATGCACGAGGCATTAAGTGTAAATTCTTCACGGCGATCTCTCTTTTTTTCCCAATCAATAGCATCGAGATCATAAGTAAAATTAGCCCAAATATCATGCAAACCACTTTTAGTTTTGTGTGCTAAGTGTTTAAAAGCATTACCTCGTGGTAAATGACAGTCAGTGCACTCAAGCCGTACGCCTGTTCGACCACGCCCGCCATGAGCATCAAGATAAAAGGCATCAGTCATGGGTTGCATCACATGGCAAGAAGAACAAAATTTGGCATTTGATGTGTAGTGTATCATCTCTGTACCTGTGACCCAGAAGACTGGAAAAGCCACAGCTGCCAAAACTATGAGACAGATGAGAGTTTTGATAAATGAAAATAATTTGCTTCTTGTCTTTGTCACAACACTTCCTCTAAAAAGGGATGTAGCATATGTCACACGTATAGTTAATATATTTTTTATGGATATTAATCAGTTTCTCAAAAATATTTATCTCTTTAAAACACTTTCAGATGAGGATTGTAAAAATATCGCTCAGTTTGCCCACAAACGAAAGGTTGTAAAGGATGAAGTTATTTTTCATGAAAAAGATCCTGCAGAGCATTTCTTTATAATAGCTTATGGCAAAGTAAAAATCTTTATGACGTCGCCTAAAGGGGACGAACAAATTCTCCACATTCAATCCCAAAATGATTTAATCGCAGAAGCGGCTATTTTTGATCAAGAAACCTACCCGGCTTCTGCTAAAGCCATTGAAGAAAGCTTGCTTGTCTCTATTCCCAAAAAAGAATTCTTGGAAAACATGACACACAACCCGCAAATTGCTCTTAAACTCCTAAGCGCTTATAGCAAGCGTTTGCGAGAATTTGTTGGTATGGTTGAATCTCTTTCACTCAATGATATTAAAGAACGACTTGTAAAATACCTTTTAAAGAATCAGACTACTGAGAATAATAAGATTTTCTGTCCCTTAAACATCACTAAAAGAGAAATTGCCATGCTGCTTGGCACTAGTCCTGAAACACTCTCGCGCGCACTCAATTATCTCAAGAAAAACAAGATCATTATTGAACAAGATAAAGAACTAATTATTAACGATATCATCAAACTACAGTCGCTTCTTGATAAATAAGATTTCCTTGATTTGGATCAAGGGATTTGATGGAAGGGACTGATAGTATGTAAAACATATCTAGTGCCTGATTGGTACCGAAGTGCCTGAGTACCAAAGTGCCAAAGCACTGGTAATCCACTATACTCTGGAACCCAGGAACTCTGGAACTTCGGAACCCAAAGAATCTGAAACCCAAAAGAGCCCAAGCCCTAAGCCTTGCGCCTTATTTACCCTGGAACTATGGAACTCCGGTTCTCCGGTTCTATAAAACATGAAACGAAAAATTATTAATATTGATGAAGAATTATGCAATGGCTGTGGTGAGTGTGTTGTGGGGTGCGCGGAAGGTGCCATACAACTCATTGACGGCAAGGCAAAACTCGTCCGCGATGATTTCTGTGATGGTTTTGGTGATTGCATTGGCACCTGCCCCACAGGTGCACTCACCATTGAAGAACGTGATGCCCCAGGCTTTGATGAAGCTGCTGTAAAAGAACATTTGCTTAATACACAAGGTCCAGAAGCTGTAGCCCGCATGGAGGAAGCAGCTAAGCGCCATGAGGCCACAGAAAAATCTCCTGCTCATACGCCTATGAGTGGTGGTTGTCCCGGCAGTCGCATGATTCATCGAAAAGATGACAACATTTCTAAAACAACAAATAAGAGCGGCATGGCCATTCCATCGGAACTCAGACAATGGCCCGTACAAATTCATCTTGTAAATCCCTCTGCCCCCTATTTTGTTGATCAAGAACTTGTTATCTTAAGTACGTGTTCGCCAATTGCCTGTGCTGATATTCATTGGAAATTTATTCGTGGTCGCGCCGTGGTTGTAGCATGTCCAAAACTTGATCGCACAGATGGCTATGTGGAAAAACTCGCAGCCATTTTCTCGCAAGCAAACACACCAAAAGTTCTTTCTGTGATCATGGAAGTTCCCTGCTGTTTCGGCCTCTCAGTAATCGTTAAAGAAGCCATTAAAATGTCAGGTCGCAAAGATCTAGAATTTGAAGAACATGTGGTTAGCCTCGATGGCCAAGTCAATTAATCATATCATAACGTTACACCTCTAATCTTGACTAAAGACGCATAAAAAGGGCATGGCTATAGCAAGACCTAATTGGGGTATACACGGTCACAGTCCTAAATACAGAGAGTTCCCAAGGTAGTAAACCGAGGAGACAACGATGATTACAAGTATGTTTACGGGAAGCCTTGCCCATAACGGGTTCATGGGTTTACCTTTATCATTATCGAGTGATGTTAACAATCAAGCGGCGACAACAGACCAGCAAGAATTTCATTTAATGCCAACAGGAGTTCCTATTGCTCTTGGTGCTGCGGGACTAACAGTCGCCACATTATTTTTACCGTCACCCGGACATACATTTGAAATTCCAAAACATGATCCCGAAAACCCTATTCATACGATAGGTACAATTCTTGATCCAGATGCTAATCAACTTGATTTTCCACAAAGCCATCAAGCAGCTGTTGCTGCAGGAAACCTAGATGTCATACTCTACCCTGAACTGGCTCCAGATGATCCCATGATACAAGCCGCTCGCCTACCAGGAGATTCAGCTGAAACCTATACCAGTATTGCGGCACGAGTGATTCAAGATCATTGGGCTGAACAGGAAGAATTCTACGATGAAACTAATGGCATAACTATTGTTTGGGATACAGGCTCTATGATTGAAGGCAGTGGGCAAATTGGTTTTGATTCACAAGATCCCCGTGTGCATGCTGACCTATTTTTTGCCGCTGTTGATGGGCAACTCAAACCAGCAATGGCATTAGGACAATATGATCCTGGGTTGGCAGCGCTTTTAACAGAAATCTCTCCTGAAAAAGCCGCTCCTGTACCAAACACAACACCCCCAGCAGAGGAATCAGCTCCTGAAAGAAAAGCTGAAAGACAAACACCTAAAGGGCTCATCCCCGGCCTTCTTATCGGCATCCCCCTACTCGTTGGTGGTATTATATTTGGCAGCAAATATGGGCAATATCATGGTCTCAGAAAACGATATCTAAATCGTCTTCAGGAACTAGAAACACAGATAACAAATGCACGAACAACCATAACAAATATCTATCGTGGAAATGAACCTTTATTAGATACCTGGTTACAAGAACTTAAAGAGGTTGGGGGCGGCAAGGAACTCATACAAAGAATAAAAAGTGGTGATCTTAAAGAAATGCTCGGCACTGTTGTAGGGCAAACAAAAGACAAGTTAGAAGCCTTTGCAGAAACTGAGCATAGCCTTAATGGTCAGATAGCACTCTTTGAAGCGGGTATTAATCATATCACCCAACCCATTGGTGCCCCTTCCTATAACAAACGCAAAGAGCTCGAAGATGCCCTAGAAGAATTAAATACAAGAAAACTGGATCAGCATCATAAACTCAATGAGCTTCGTGACGTTTGGCGCGCTTTAATTCAAGCTGTAAAAGCTATGGGTTCTACAGCTGAAGAAGATTTTACTGATGAAGAATTAAATATTCTCACCACCCATTTGCAACAAGCAGGCCTTAAACCATCTTTTCTCAACGAACACCCTCTTTATGAAAATAGATTAGGGAAATGGGCAGCGCTCAATCAATTGCGTCAATCTGATCCTGATGCATACAATGCTCGCATTCAAGAATACCGAGAAAAAGAGGCAGAAATCAGACAAGATGTCATTACGCTCATCACAACACTTGGTGAAACCAAAGAAGTGAAAAGACGTTTAGCCGCATTACGCGCAATTGGTTATGATACGGAAACAACCGTAAGTCCTACTTATGATCCCAGACCACACAAGGGAAATGGTGATAGAGTGTCTGGTCAACTAGATACAATTCTTCGTTTAGGTATTGACCTCAAAAAAGCGATTACAAATGTAAAAACAGCCTTAGGATACTATGAAGTAGCTTATAAATATAAAAGTGCACTCATTGATGCTATTGACAATGCACGCACAAGAGTGCGTAAAGCAGAAGCAACTTTTCTTACAACCTATGAAAGATTAGAAATGGCCTTAGCACTCGCTAATGAGTTAGAAAAAGTTCATGATAAAACCTCACGCGCTAGCATGCTTGTAGAGGCTCAGGAAGCTAGAGTTCTTGTGAGTGAACTGGCAAAACTCTTTAAAGCCATTCGCCAATATCTACCCAGACAAGGAGACGCTTTTGATGATGACTTTTTACGAGCTATACGCGCTGCCAGCCAGATGAGTATGGATCCTGACGGAGATGGTGGACAGGGTCAAGACGAACAAATGACTCAGCCTATATCAGATATTGCCCCCAATCATCGTGAAGCTGACATTAAAACAAAAGCTGCTGTGGCTAAACTAGAAACTCTGTCAAAAGAAATTGATGATATTGATAACGCGCGTAATAAACTCGATAGACTGGTGGCAAACTATATCAATCAAAGATCTTTCTATGCGACAGCATTATACCGCCAATATAGACAATCGATTTTGGAACTTGATTCTGATTATGCGGACACATCACTATTAAGACCTGGTAACGAACTTCTCAAAACAATGCCCATAACAAAAACTGAGATGCTCCATCATGGTCCTGTGAACTGGCAAGATAAAATTGAACAACTTGAACGCGTGAAAAACCTTTGGAACAAAGGTTTAGAAACAGCAAAAAATCGCATTTTTGTCATGAATGTTGTTGAAGAAATCAAAGGACTCGAAACCAAACTTGCTGTGTTAAGACGTCAGATAGGTCAACTCAGGGAGCATCATG
>JAHJDR010000311.1 GCA_018812345.1 bacterium
ATTGCAAACCAGAACCATTGTTTACATAAAATGCATGTCCTCCTGTTCCAGACCCATCTGGTAAAGCTTGATAAATAACATCTGAATTCGAACCTCCCATACGGTTATCAATACTAAATTCACCAGCACCCGCACCACCTGCGCGATAAAAATTGAGTGGTGCTGTATCTTCAGCTACGACCACTGTATTGAATGAAAGAACAAAAACACATGTCAATAAAATGATTTTGATTGTCTTCATTGTTAAACTCCTATCTTGAAATCTTATAATTGATATAAATCCTAAAAAACCCAATGCACTACACCACTGCAAATCACGTGCCATCGTTTTCGTTTTTTGTATGATTATATTTAATGAATGAATTAAGGTTGTTATTGAATTAAATTATCAGGAAAGTAACATTGTATTTTCTTTGAAGTGTTAAGTTTGCTTAACACTGTAAAATAAAAATTACACATTATTTGAACATAAATCACGAATACCCACACCCGAACCCGGATTATCAACAACAGTCCCATGACCACACCAGGGCTGGGCTTCAGGCAAATCAAATTCCTGAGGCTCAAGTGGGCCTTGCAATTCATCCAGATCATCAAGATCAGGGACGTGGATTGGGATTTTAGGGATCACTGGTCCGCTTGTTGCGCTTATGTGTTACCTCCTTGTTGCTCACTTGTCATATCTCTTGAATAAATTGTTGTGTGTTTACCAAAATCAGGGTCATCTTCTGTAGCCCTGACATAGAATATGAGTCCACTTTTTGGTGTGCACACAGCTTCTATTTTCTTTACTCCTTTACTTCTAAAATCTGGTGGTGATGGTGAATCCTGATAAGCAGATTGCATTTGATCCCCATAAAAATGTGTATGCATATCAATAGTTGTTAGCCCCTCAACAGAAACGGGATTAGCCACTTCAGAATCATACCCTAAAATGCGACTCACTCTACCTGCAGGCAATGCTAAAGAATGCATCTGCCCCTCACCATAGTCTTGAATGGCGCTCAGAACTATTGATTCGCTAATAGTAGCATGGGGTATAAAATCGACAATCATGAGAGAACCATCATCTCTTGTCTCGACAACAAGCTTTCCTTTGGTTTCCGTATTTAAATCGTGAGTTACAAGGTTCATCCACCCATCTATTTTCTCCTGAACATAATGGGGAACAAAATATTCTTGTGGCTGTCCTGTGTTATCTATAAAAGTATTAGAGAGTCCTTCCTGTGTTAAATAGTCAGAAGGTTTTGGGTTTGTGACATGATAATCAACCGCTTGTTCATGGGTCCCGACAACCCTCCTAAAGGGTTTCATGGATTCTAATGGCTGAAAATAGGGGTCAATGGTGGCAAGCAGCCCATTTATTTGAGCACTCACATTGGGATGATCTGTACTAATTTTAAAAGGTTTATTTTTACCACCAAAGGGCAAAATAATTCGTGGTTCGACAACCTGACAAACAAGAGATTCAATTTCTTGCCAAAATAAATTCTGATTTTCTATGGGCCAGTGAGAGATGGTTTCTTCTATTTTGCTGTAATCATCTATGGTCATATATTGTTTTGCAATTTGATGTCCTCTTTCAACAGATGACCTCACAGGTATTTCTAAAACTTTGGGTGACCCAACTGAAGGATCAATATTTACATAATGGTAGACAACTTGATTTGTTTTTTGATCATGAATAGCAACAACACTCCAAGTAGCCCCTGTTTCCTGAAAAGTTGTTTTAATTGTGTTGTCAAATTCTGTTCGATTAATGAGAGTAATATCATCAACGTGAATTTCTAAAGGAATAGTTTCTCTTGATTCAACATCATCAGTAAAGCGTGCTAGTTGTTGCGCAAAGTTAGAAGAATCAAATTCACTACCTTTGAGCTCAACACGTCCAATAGGTTCTTGATGTCTTGCTGGATGACCTCTCTGGGGCACTGTACTCACATCAACAACAATTTCACCCGTATCCATTCGAGCATCTGGATCGAGGGTGCTTCTTGCCATCTCATCAGCACTGATGATACCGGTATCTGTAGCACTTCTCGCACCGACGCCATCAGCGCCTTCAAGCATTGCCGCACCATTTACAAAAGCTTCACGTGCTGAAGCCCCAATCACAAAAGTCTCTGCCCGATCACGCACAAATAGTGTTTGGGTATCTAAAACATAAATACGTCCATTAGGCAGATAATAGCTATAAAGAGGATCATCAACTTGTGGATCTAAAATTAAGATTTCTCTAGGTTTGAGTATATCAGGATCTGTTACGCGCACCCAAGCATGGCGTCCAAAGACTCTTTGCCCCTGAAGAGGATCTGCATCGTACTTCCGGACCACGGTTCCCTTTTCTAACTGAGACTCAATGCCCAAATACTGCAGGGCCACCTGCAAGAGCATGCCCCGCTCATTACATACGCCCTCATCCAAAAACTCACTCAAGTTGTACATACGATTGTCAGGACTGCCATCTTCTTCTAAGCGGCTATAATCGTATTTAACCTTAGTTTTTATAATTTGCCATGCTGCTTGTGCCGCGTCTTGTTTGTTTAAGTTTCCCTCATCCAAAACTGTGCGTAATTTTTCTAGCCCACTCTTTTTGAAAAAGCGCTGCAAACGTGGATCTGTGTAATCCACTAACACTTGCATGCGATTACCCAGGCGACCAGAGGCATTAATTGATTTATCAGCTAAATGAGGATTGTCTACACGACAAAGATCCATGCTTTGTGCATAACCTTCGTCGCCACGCTCACGAACCGCTATAATTTCCTCAGGCAAGAAAAACTCTTCAGCCCCTGTTATCGCATCTATAAACTTAATCACGCGTGTTCCTTTAGGATCTTGCATGACTTCAATGCGACCATGATGTTTTAGTTTTGAGGCTGCCACAAATATCTCTGCATCAGGCATGATGGTGAGTACTTTTCGTTCAAGAGATTTACTAGGGCCAAAGTGTAATGTGGTTTTACTGCGAAACAACCTTTTTAGATGTAACACATCAGCCTCTGCTCGCGCTCTCGTAACTGGCACAATGGGTTGTGCGACATCCACAACAGGCACACGAGATTGGCGTGCATCTAGATCCATAGCTATAGGGTTTTCATGTGATGGCGCATCTAAATCTATTCTTTCTGGCTCTTGCCAGCGAAAGGGTGCCGTCTCACCAAACTGAATAATATCGCCGTCTTTTAGAATAACTTGATGTTCACCATTGCTGATTGGCACAGGCACAGAATCCCCATCACGGGTAATGATAACTTGCCCCTCTCCCATAGCTGTAAGCTCATAAAAATCACCTTCTTGTTTATAACTAAAAATAACATTCAAGTTTTCATTACTAGGATGTGTAAAATCTAATCCATATTGTTCTGCAGACCCTTTCCTCATGAGCACAATAGGAAGAACCCCTGGTCTTAATGCATTCTTTTGAAGTGAAACCATTTTTCTACTAAAGGCTTCTGGCATAGAAGCGACATCAATATTAGCTTGCTGTACGTCTGCTAGCAACATCTGTGATTTGGGAAATTTGAGTAAGTTTGGTTCTGCTGATTCTTGAGGTCCAATAACAAAAGCATCATCGCCTTTAAAATCAACGACCTGATAAGTTCCTTCTTGCCCTTCAATGGAAACAATATCATTTTTAGCGATTGATGGAGCTGCTGGCACTGCTGGTTGGGCTTGGGCAGGACGCGCTTTTTGATAACGACTATAATCAGATCCAGCAAAACTATGTTGATCATCATCTGTCATTTTACTCAGCTCGCTTGCAGACACGATGCGTTCATCTGAACCTTCGCGCCAAATAGTAATTTGATCACCTTCACTCTTCACAACAACCCACTGTTCTCGAAGATCTCCCCCTTTAAACATAGCGCCATCACCAGCAGCAAATTCAGGGCGTTTAAAAGTCACATAGCCATTATCTGTTTTGATAAGAGTCCCATGATCTAACAACGTAACACCCTCAGCCCCTGGTTCTGTCACATAATAGAAACCACGATGATCTCTTGTAATGAGTGCGCCATCAATGTTGACTGGCTCGGCAATCACAACGGGAGGCAGTGCCGCTAATTCATTAACAGTACTCTGACTCACTTGAGGATAAGCATGCATAGTATGAGTTGGTTTCTCAAAGCGAATGGGGATAGCATCACCAAATTGAATCAGGTCACCATCTTGTAAATAGAATTCTTTTATACTTTTGGAATCACCTGGCAAACAAAACGTATCATTACCACGCTTAATCCACACAGCCTGACCTCTACGCGGAGCTATCGCGTAGCTATCCTTTGCCTTGTCAAACCTCAGCATGGCATGCACACCAGCAACACTCTCATGAGATAGGTCGAGTCCAAAATCTTTACCCTGACTCCCCATTTCTAAAGTGTAGCGCCTTGATCGTTCTCTCATGGTGAGCAAATGATGTGAAAAAGCGACTGGCATGTCTTGAGCCTGTGTTTCATCAATTGTTTTTCTCTGCAAAGGAGTCACATCACTCAAGCGCACACGAAACATCTGATTAGCATTTTGATCAATGGGACCTATGACTGTAACATTGTCTGGATCCTGAGCATCGAGAAGACGATACACGCCATCTCTGCCAGTCACTGTGGCTAAAGGTCCTGTTACTTTATCAGGTGTTGGCAATTCAGTGACAGCTTTACTGCCAAACAATCCCAGATCAGGATCTGTGAGAATGGCTGAGAGTTCATCAGGTGTGAGTAAACTTGTTTTCCCTTTGGCCACAAACATAACTTCTGCTTTGGCAACCCAAATGTCTTGTGCTTCTATACCAAGCGCGACTGCTTTAGCCGCTTCAGCTGCACGAACTCTATCCACAACATCCACTAACGATTTCCCTGAAGGCAGACTACGGTCATGGGGGATGCCCACAAAATACAGATATTTATTTCCAGGCAAAGGCACACAATTAACATGCATACTCAGAGCATGTGCGCGGGGAATAGCTAAGAAGCGCGTGAACGTAGACGCACCACCCAGTTTAGATGTATCAAAAAACACGACCTGCCCGTCCACACTCGCATTTGAAATCACAGCTTCTTCGCTAGCCAGATGCGCTGTACCTTCTACGTCTCTAAAAAAGGCATCAGCCGCTTGAGCTCTGGCTGTCTCATCGGCTACCATATGGTCAATAGCTGCGCAGGCCTGTTCTAATATACTGGCTGCTTGCGCATCAGAAAAACGATCCGTACCCACAATGCCATGTTCATCAAGAATACGATTGTATTCGAAAAAGATGGCTGCTTGCAATTGAAGAGCTGGTGACCCTTCTTGTCCCAGATACGTTGTCCCAAAGGCGCTTACATCTTCAAAAAATGTTGCCTCTCGAATCATGTTACGTAAATTACCGTCAGCCAAAACCTGTCTTTGATTTCTCGCCATCCACACACACCAACCCCCATCACCAAGATTGTCGGTTGTGGCTGCACCAATATTCAGTTCTTGAACAGCGCGTTCAATATTCCCATCATGGCGCGCTAAAGCCTCTTCCATGACATCCAGCATCTTCATCGTAGAGTTACGCGCATCTGTTTGGCCCTCAGCACCCAATGCAAAATCACCATGGTGATCCAAAGTCCGAACACCGGGAACGTCATTACCAAAGAACCCTTGATCCACGCCACGCCCTGCGTAGTCAGCACTGTGGCCCGCCACACTTGTATCGGCCACAATAAGACTGCGATAATTCTCACCCACAATTCTTATGGCATCATCACCAGGATTTTGCGTCTGCATTCTTGTGTAATAAGAGCCCACAAGTTCCACATCAGCCACACTAACAACACGCGCTTCACCGGGTATACTCAGAACAGAGGGCACTACAATGCGTGCATTACGTGCTGCTTGCTGCACCGCTCCAGCACCTGTTAAGCGATTCATTTCACTTTCACGTATCTGTACTCTAAGTTCAGAACGCACTTCTGCCTCACGCAGAAATCCTTCAGTACCTCCATAGCGATTAATCATATACTGAAAACGATCAGCCCCCTGCATACGCACAATAACATCAGGAATCTCTTCTTGAGTAATTTCTCCGGAACGCAAACACGTCTGGATATATTCCATGGCTACGTTATAGACTTGTGTGCCTGAATCAAATCCGTTCTGAATAAGCACTTCTGACGTGAATCTAGGAGGCGCATCTGCTCCCATGGGAATGGCAATGTCTTGAATTGTAACAGCAGCAGCATCAATTTCGAGGCTTTGTGAGGCGCTAGGATCAGAGGCTACAGCCCGAACCTCATCAGCAGGTTTTTGTTTAAACTCTTCTATTGCCTGACGAGCGATGCCATCAAACTCTTGCGTAAGATTTGTAACAATCTCTTCTCGTGCCGCTTCAAAAGATTTTACATAACCGTCACGCTCATGCACATGCCGCAAGAACAGCTCGCCAAATTCTATTTGTCTCTGTCCATCCTGAAC
>JAHJDR010000312.1 GCA_018812345.1 bacterium
AATCGCTTATTGCATATTGTCAATTGTCATTAACTCATCGACTCTGAGATCCCCTAAGCCCTAAGCCTTGCGCCTATTTTACCCTGGCACCCTGGCGCTCCGACACTAATTCCCCTGGCACAAATCCCCCTAGACACAAATACGCTAGACGATAGACGCTAGACGATAGATCCCAACCCACACTAGACATTCCCAACAGACTCCTTTATAGTGCGCACATCAATTTATAACAGACAAAGGACGTAATTATGAAAAATGCTCAACAATATTTAGATTTATTAAAAGAAAAAATGGTGGGTTCCAGCTTTGAAAAACTCACAGCTCTCGAAAATGAAAAACTCACCTGTTTTATTGGCGAATTCGTTGAAATTGCACAACCAGATAGCATCTATATGTGCAATGATTCAGATGAAGATGCAGACTACATTCGCAAAACAAGTATGACCAAAGGTGAAGAAATACCTCTCGCACGTGCTGATCAAACCATGCACTATGATGGCTATGGCGATCAAGGACGCGACAAAAATAATACGAGATTTATGGTTGCCAAAGAAAACATGGCAAAAATGGGCAACCTCAATTGCATCGAAGCAGAACAAGGACTTGCTGAAATCAAAGAACTCGCGCAGGGAATTATGAAGGGCAAGCAAATGATTGTTAAGCTCTTTTGTGAGTGTCCCCCGATGGGCCCCTTTACTATTGGCTGCGCCCAAATTACCGATTCCTATTATGTAACGCATTCTGAGGACATTCTGTATCGTCGGGGTTACGAACATTTCAAACGCATGACAAATAAAGATGACTTTTTTCGTTTTTTCCATAGCGCTGGTGAACTTGATGACCGTGGTTGCACTGCAAACACACAAAATAGACGCATTTATCAAGATCTTGAAAACATGCGCGTCTTTACTATCAACAACCAATATGCCGGTAATTCTGTTGGCCTCAAAAAACTTGCCATGCGCTTAGCCATCAAAAAATCAAGTACAGAAGGATGGCTTTGTGAGCATATGTTTGTCATGGGCTGCAAAAATGAAGAAAAAAATCGTACCACCTATTTTTGTGGTGCTTTTCCTTCAGCCTGCGGCAAAACTGCCACAGCCATGTTACCCGGAGAAACTATTATTGGCGATGATATAGCTTATTTTAAAAACATCGATGGCGAATTTAGAGCCGCCAATGTAGAACGTGGGATTTTTGGCATCATTAAAGATGTAAATGCAAAAGATGATCCTGTTATTTACAAAGTACTGACCAATCCACAAGAAGTTATCTTTTCAAATGTCCTCACAGGTCCAGACAATAACCCTTATTGGCAAGGCATGGATGTTGCCACGCCAAAAGAAGGCGCCAATCATTCAGGTCCCGGTTGGTTTGAAGGCAAAAAAGATGCTAATGACAAAACGATTCCCCTCTCTCATGGTAATGCCCGTTATACGATCCGTCTCAACTACCTTGATAACCTTGATCCAAATTGGGATGATAAAAATGGTGTGAGTGTTGGCGGTGTTATTTATGGTGGCCGTGATTCTGATACATGTGTTCCTGTTGAAGAATCTTTTAATTGGGAAGATGGCATCATCATGAAAGCCTGCACATTAGAGTCAGAAACAACATCAGCTACTCTTGGCCAAGAAGGTGTGCGCGTGCCCCAACCCATGGCAAACCTTGATTTCATTAGCTATCCCATTGGACAATACATCATGAACAATCTTAATTTTACCAAAGATATGAAATATGTCCCCAATATCTTTGCGACAAATTACTTTTTAAAAGATGCTCAAGGTGAATTTTGTAGTCATAAACTTGCTAAAAAAGTTTGGTTGCATTGGGCAGAGCTTCGCGTCAATAAAGAAGTTGACGCCCTCCCCACACCCACTGGCATGATTCCAAAATACGATGATCTGGCAAAACTCTTCAAAGATATTTTCAATGAAGAGTACACACAAGAAGAATATGATTATCAGTTTTCTTTCCGCTGTGACAAGTGGCTAGCTAAACTGGAACGGTCTATTTCTTATTTCAAAAATAAAGTACCAGACTGTCCACAACTCGTCTATGATCGCTTCAATCAAGCCATAGACAAAATCAAAGCTATCAAAGATAAGCAGGGAGCCGTCGTTAAACCTGGCTGTTATACAACAGACTAGAATTGACCAAATGACCTGAAATTGTTAGCCTATTATAAATCGTTTATTAACTTCTTTAGGAGCCTTTATGTTAAAATATAATCTCATTATCGCTTTATTTTGTGTCCTTTTTTTGTCCGCCTGTGGCATGCGTTCTATTCCCATCTCTATCAATACAGTTGATGCCGCTTGGGCAGAAGTCCAAAATCAATATAAGAGACGCACCGATCTCATTCCAAACCTTGTCAAAACAGTTAAGGGTTATGCTGCCCACGAGAAAGAAACACTGCAAGCTGTCATTGATGCACGGGCTAATGCCACCAAAACAAATATTTCAGCAGATCAACTCACCCCAGACACAATGAAACAGTTTTCTCAAGCTCAAGCAGGCTTAACCTCTGCTTTGTCTAAACTTATGCTTGTGGTTGAGCGCTATCCTGATCTAAAAGCCAGCCAGAATTTTCGTGATTTACAACACCAACTCGAAGGCACTGAAAACCGCATTACAGTTGCACGAAATAGATACATTGAAGCCATAAAACACTTCAACAACCTCGTAACAGCACCTCCTGAATCATGGTATAATTCCCTCTTTCTTAAGCATAAACCTAAACCTCAATTTGCGGTGGAAAATCTTGAACAAGTTCAAGAACCCCCCAAGGTGGATTTTTAAATGAAAAAACGGCTTATTTTTCTCATTTTAATATGTTTGCTCATTATTCCTTTTATTTCCTTTGCCCGTGCCATACCCCTAATGACTGGCCCTGTCGTAGATGAAGCAAAGCTTCTCTCACAGGCAACAAACCAAAAAATCAGTCATTTTCTAAAAACCTACTATGCACAATCAGGAAATCAAATCCAACTACTCACAATAAATTCTCTTGAGGGAGATCCTTTAGAAGACTTTTCCATTCGAGTCGTTGATAAGTGGCAACTTGGTGATGCTGAAAAAGACAATGGCATTTTATTTCTCATCGCCAAAAATGATCGTAAGATGCGCATTGAAGTGGGACAAGGTTTAGAGGGCGCACTAACAGATCTCCAAGCAGGACGCATCATTAACAATGTCATCACCCCTTACTTCAAGCAAGGCGCGTTTGAAGATGGCATCTTAGCAGGTCTCAATGCTATTACGAAAGCACTTGGTAGCACGCTGGCAAATGAACCACAGCCAACAAAAGTCATACATAAAACAGCTTCACCTTATCAAAAATTTTTCAAGGTTGGCTTTTCTATTATTTGGTTCCTCCTTATGTTCTTTGGCTCCTTTATTGGCCCATCAATAAGACACCGTGGTGGCTTTTGGTTACTGGGAACAGGCTCTGGCTCTTCTTCGAGTGGTGGTTTTTCAGGTGGCGGCTGGTCTGGCGGCGGTGGTGGCTTTTCAGGCGGTGGCGCCAGTGGCCGTTGGTAATATTACGGAGTTTTTTTATGAAATTTTCAGAAACAGATAAAAAAAGAATTGAAGAGGCCGTCAAACAAGCTGAAGCCAAAACATCAGGCGAAATTATGCCCATGTGTCTTGCTAACAGCGATTTCTATCCTGCAGCTCATTATCGCGCAGCCTTTGTTTTTAGCTTCATCATTGCCACAGCATTCTACTATAAATGGGGAACTTTTCTCGATAGCATGTGGTTTTTTTCTATTATTATCGTGGGCATGATTTTAGGGTATTTTTCAGCTTATCTTCCCTTCATTAAAAAATTATTTCTCATCAAAAAAGAAACAGCAGAAGAAGTGTATCAAAGAGCCCTACAAGCCTTTCTTGAGAACAATCTTCATAACACGCGTGACCGCACAGGTATTTTAATTATGATTTCGGTTTTGGAAAAACGCGTCGAAATTCTTGCGGATATTGGTATTAATGAAAAAGCATCACCTCAAGAGTGGCATAAACTTGCCAGTAATCTCATCACCCACATTAAAAACAAAAAGATAACAGATGGTCTTATCGAGGCCATTACAACATGTGGGGAAACACTTGCAGAACATTTCCCGATTAAACATGATGACACAAATGAACTTTCAAACAAACTCATCACTAACTAATATTTAAGGGAGATCACTGTGGCAGGCTTAGATGAATTTGTATATGATATCATAAAACCACAACTTAATCCTGATGAACAATTAATATCTATCGGTCACATCACCACAGAAGGACCAAAGTTTGCGCGTTTTTTAGAAAAATTTTATTTCATAGCAGCCACAACTAAACGCCTTCTTCTTATTCAAACAAAAAAAACTAAATCAAATGAACTCCAACCCCTCAACAAAGGAATGGAATTCATTCCCTATAAAAAAATTAAAAAAACACGCATTGTCACAACAGAACAGTCAAAACGACTCATCATTGAATTAAACAATGGTTACGAACGACAATTCATTATTGCACCAGATTCAAAAGGATTAAAAGAACAGGATAAATTCTATACTGAATACCCCTCATGGCTTGATGAACAGATAAAAACAGGCGCCTTTAAAATGGTAACAAGCCGCTTTTTTGAGGAAGAAATTGAAGCGCCCGGTTTGTTAGCACCCTTTGGTTTATTTTTTCTTTTCCTGCTCTTCTTAACATTAACCTCAGCTGCAGGTTATGGCGCTTTCAAATTCTATAAAAGTGCTGAAATGGGGGCATCTTTTGTGGAAGAAGCACAACTCGATGCTATGCGTTTCTCTGATATGAGTGAACAAGCTGAAATGAATGTTTCCTTTTGGGAAGAAGATGCCGCGCAAAGCCTTAAATTATCTTACATGCTCGGAGCTGTGGGCATTGCCCTCGCCTTGTTATCACTTGTTGTCTTTTTAACTTGGTTCTATAAAAACAAAGCTTTGAGAGCGTCTTATTGTGAACAAGAAGACGTTTAAGCACTTTTGATAACTATATCTCTGACACAAGCAGGAGTCATGCTCCCCTGCTCACCTAATATAGTACTAGCTTTTGTGAATCGTTCAAATATCTTTTGAGAGGCTTCTTGAGGATCGATACAATACTCAGATAACGTCGTTTTCATCCCAAGATCTCTAAAAAAGGTCTCTGTTTTTGTAATGGCCTTTTGAGCCAAGCTAAGCACATCCTCTGTTGGTAGCTGCCAAACACGCTGGGCATACTGAGCCAGTTTGTCTTTTTTTGTCTCAATTTGACTTTCAAGAACACGCGGCAAAATGACAGCTAAAGATTGTGCATGATCAATGCCATAATAAGCTGTTAGCTCATGGCCAATCATATGTGTAGACCAATCTTGCGGCACACCACAACCTATGAGACCGTTAAGAGCTTGTGTTGCACACCACATAAAGGTGGCACGTGTTTCGTATTCAGGTTCATCATTGATAATACTCTGGGCCTTTTCAGCTAGGGTCTGTAAAATAGCTTCTGCTTGTCTGTCCTGTAACAAGGCTTTACAATCATAAGTCAGGTATTGCTCCACAACATGAACAAAAGAATCAACAACACCATTGACCAATTGCTTTTGAGATAATGAAAAGGTTGTAAGAGGATCAAGAACCGCAAACTGAGGGTACACAAGAGAACTCCCAAAATCTTTTTTCTCTTGAGTCTCTTTACGAGAAATCACGGCATAACAATTGCTTTCAGAGCCTGTTGCGGGCAAAGTGAGCACACAACCTAATGGAATAGCTTCCTTAATGGGCGTTTTCTTTGCTACAATATCCCAGGGATCTGCTCCATCAAACTTAGCAGCTGCCGCAATAAACTTTGTCCCATCAAGAACAGAACCGCCACCAACAGATACAAGATAAGCAATATTATTCTCTTTAATGAGAGTGATAGCTTTCATGAGGGTTTCATAAGTGGGGTTTGGTTCAATACCACCAAACTCAATAAGCTGATGACCATAAAGAGCTTTTTTTACCTGATCATAAACACCATTATTTTTAATAGAGCCAAAACCATAAGTGAGCATAACAGGATACATGGCAGGCACAAGATCGTGGAGTTTCTTTATCTGGCCTTTACCAAAAACTATTTTTGTTGGATTATGATAAATAAAATTATTCATAAAAAGTTACCCCACTTTATCATCATGCTAAATAATAAAACATTAAACGTTGCCGTAAATCTTTAAACCTGGTCTCTATTTTTATCAAATCTAATAATTGTTTAGGGAAGCTGGAGCTTTATTTCTTCTCGATCTGTCTAATTTTAAAATAGAGCAAGATAACAAGCAGCAAGATAAAAATAGATGCCATAACATACCAAGAGCGTCTCTTTTTCACTTCTTTAAGAAGATCTAGGGCTCCTATTTTGGCTTTATTGGCTTTATCTATTCCTTGTGTTGTTTCTTGAGTAACTTTCTTCAAATCAAATGTATGAACAAGTGAACGCGCTTTTGTAAGCATTTCTTGAGCTTCTTTTAACGTATCCTCATGCTCTTCTGTATACATACCTTGTACATCCGCTTGTTTAATGAATTCCTTTGCCTCAGCATTGGCCCACACAAGATCTTTCAAACCTTTATGTATAGCCTCTGCTGTAGGAATGCCTCGTGTCCCATCCGTCATACTGTGACACTGTACACACAGAGCCTCTTTTCCCACACCAACCAAATCATCATGAGGTTTTAGAACCTTATGATCACCATGGCAAAAACCACACATAGCAATACCATGTTCCGCATAAGCTTCTTTGTGAGGAGATTCATTGAAATAAGTCATTTCCATTGAATGACAATTACCACAAACAGCTGCTATGTCTGTAACTCCAGGGGGAGTCGCACCATGATTACCATGACAATCGTTACAAGCAGGAGCCCCCGCATCATGTTTTTGAAACAAAGCATGACCATGCACAGACTCTTTGAACTCCATGAGTTGATTAGTAGGAATGTCATAATCACTCATATAGTTACTGTTAGCATGACACTGACCACAGGT
>JAHJDR010000313.1 GCA_018812345.1 bacterium
CAGGATCAACAGTACGTGGTAATGGAATTGTTTTGACGTTTTTGCTGGATACGGTGTTATGTTTTGTCATTTGTTTTTGTAGTCCTGTTTTTTCGCTTACGTCTTGATTGTTATATTCTGTTTCAATTTTTAATGTGTTCTTATCTACTGTAATATTAATATTTTGTTTGTCAATTTCAGAAACGCTAAGATGAAAAATAAAGTTTTGATCTGTCTCTTCTTGAAAAATTTCACTGGAGCTAAAACCGTGGCGAGTCTGAAACCAGTTTTCATATTGGTTATGAAAATTATTCTTTTGATTGTCTTGTATGCGTTTGAACATTTCTTCTTGTTTCTGTTTCATTTCTTGAAACAAATTTTGAGAATCTTTGTTAAGCCATTTTTCAAATTGATCAAAAAAAGCATCAAATTCTTTGTCTTCTTCTTGCATCATGTGATCAAACCTCTCCCAGAATTCATCATCAGAGTTTTGGGCATGCGATGGGGTAGCGATAATCATAGTAAGGAAAAAGATGAAAAGGATGTTTTTAATCAAAGATTTATTTTGGACCTATGTAGCCTATGTGCCTATGGTCCTATGGTAAGTGTTTCCATAGGCCCTTAGGTCCATAGGTCCACAGGTACAATTTCTTATACGCATAAAATAAGAAAAAGTTTTACTTTTTACTTATCTGTAATTATTAGATATTTTACTTATGAGCAAGATCTTAGTGTGTCAACATGTTCCGTATGAAATTTTAGGTACTTTTGATCCCTTACTGAGGAATAAAGGTTTTCGGATCAAATTTGTGAATTTTGGTCGTTTTCCAGCACTGCAACCTAGTTTAGAGGAATATGATGGATTGATTATTTTGGGTGGTCCCATGAATGTTGACCAGGAGGATTTGTTTTCACATTTAAAGTTTGAAAAACAACTCATATTAGATGCGATAAATAAAGACATTCCCGTTTTGGGTATTTGTTTAGGGGCACAACTTATAGCAAGTGCTTTGGGTGGGATCGTTAGCAAGGCAAAGCAAAAAGAAATTGGTTGGTATCCCGTACACATTACTGAAGCAGGCAAACAAGATCCTGTCCTGAGATGTTTTCATAATACGGAGCAAATTTTTCAATGGCATGGTGATACCTTTACAGTTCCCACTGGTGCTACTCTACTTGCCACAGCGCCCACATGCCACAATCAAGCTTTTCGTTATGGTGATAGAGTTTACGCCTTTCAATTCCATTTAGAAGTTGATGAACCACTTATTGAAAGGTGGTTACGAGTGGCTCCCCATAGAAAAGAATTGAAGGATCTCAAAGGAACGATCGATCCAAAGATCATACGCCAAAGCACGCCTGAGAACATCGATCGTTTAAAAGAATTAAGTGATGAGACTTTTAGTGCCTTTATAAAGCTTTTTGATCACAAAAAAAACAAGAACCGATTACCTTCAAGATAAGAGAGGTGTAAGGCGTAGGGCTTAAGGCTCTAGGCTGGGGAAAAAGGTCCTTGTGTTTTTTGTGTTCAGTAGATAAAAAAATAAAGATATGAGTGATGTTGTTGAAACTAAAAAAAATCGTATTTGGGTAGAAAAGGGAATTCGCTTTGATGAAGTCAAAGATAATGTCATGATCATTCTTGAAGATGCTCAAGAAAATCTCATGGCCTATTATCGCGTGACTATTAGAGAAGCGGCACCAACACTGTTTAATTTAATAGGTCTAAAATCTATGTCTCATGATGCGAGAGAATACTTGGCAGGCAAACATGCCCAAGCAAGTGTCACAGCAATGGCTCTTCTTGTGGGGGCCCCCATCACAGAAATCACAGCCAGTCATTATATTAAACTAAGCAAACCTGCTTTTCCGGCACAAATATTTACAACAAAAGAAGAGGCTTTGGCTTGGTTGGAACAATATAAAAAATAGCGTGCTAGCGTCTTTCGTCTAGCGTCTAGCGTAGGGGTAGGGATTAGCGCTCGTTTTTCATCTTTCTAAAATAACGTTTAGTCAGTTGCACTACAAGAGGTGATAGTACGATGAGGGCGATTAAGTTGGGAATCGCCATGAGGCCATTCATGGCATCGCTGAAATTAATGACTGTATCGATTTGCCACACAGCACCAATAATAATGAAAAACAAATAGACATAGCGATAGGGAACGACAGCCTGTTTGCCAAAGAGATACGCTGCGGCACGATCACCATAATAGGACCACGAAATAAGAGTTGAAAAAGCAAAAAAGATAATAGCAACAGCAACAAACTGTGCCCCTAAGCCATTACCCAATCCCATGGAAAAAGCTTTGCCTGTGAGTTCTCCTTTGATCGTACACACTTCATAGGCGCCTGTTACCACAATCACCAGGGCTGTGAGTGAACAAATGATGATTGTGTCAATGAATGGTTCTAGCATGGCAACCAAACCTTCACGAACAGGTTCATTAGTTTGCGCGGCACCATGTATAATAGGAGCTGATCCTAAACCGGCTTCATTAGAAAATAAACCACGAGCGACACCAGAACGAATAACAGTACCAAGAAGTCCTCCAGCAAAAGCTTCAGGTGTGTGGAAAGCATAATATAAGATAGTTGAAATAGCGCTGGGAATAGCTGTAATGTTTTTTACTAAAATAAAAAGACTACCGAGAACATAAAACAAACACATAAACGGAACAATGATGGCGGCAACGCGACCAATACTCTTAATGCCGCCCAAAATAACGGTTGCCACGATTGAGGCAAAGGCAATGCCGACAATAATGTTTATGAACTCATTAGAATGACCACTACCCAATACGAGAGAATTAATACTAACAGCAATGTTGTTAATCTGAAACATGTTTCCAATGCCAAAACTTGCGGTAATGGTAAAAAAAGCAAAGAGCATAGCAAGCCACTTAAATTTGGGGCCCATACCGCGTTCAATAAAGTACATGGGACCTGCAAAGACTTCACCATTGTTGTCTATGTGACGAAAATGTGTTGATAGTGTACAAGAGGCAAATTTTGTTGCCATGCCCACAATAGCTGTGATGAGCATCCAAAAAACAGCTCCAGGCCCGCCCATGAGTATGGCTGCTGCTACCCCTACAATATTACCTGTGCCAATTGTAGCCGATAGAGCTGCTGATAGGGCTCTGAAATGAGAAATTTCTCCAGCATCTTCCTTGCTATCGTATTTGCCTGTTAGAATATTACAGGCATGTTTAAAACCTCGTACTTGAATAAAAAGAAGTCGTATGGTCAGATAAATACCCGTACCAATAAGCAATAACATAAGGGGGGTTCCCCAAATATAACCATCAACTGTACTAATAATTTGAGCAATGTCCATTAATACCTCTGGTTATGCTGGGGGGGTTAGGTAATGTATTCTCTGATAGTGTCGAAGAGTTCGTGTATATTACCACCTTTAATAAAATAAGCTGAAGCACCGATATCCATGGCTTCTTCGATGACATATTTATCACCAAGGGCTGAAAAAATTATGACGGGAATGTTTTTGAGTGTTTCACTATTTTTTATGGCCCTTAAAATGCCTAAGCCGCTTATTTTTGGTAGCATCATGTCGAGGAGAATGAGGTCGGGATTATTCTCAGTCGCGAGAGTGATGGTTTGATCTCCTATTGTGTCAATAAAACAATCATAGCCATCATTTTTGGCTTTGATTTCGAGCATGGCTAAAAGATCAATTTCATCTTCGACTATAAGGATTTTTTTCTTCATAAGAATCTCCCTTACCCATAGAGGGATTTGCTCACTTCGTTCACACATGCTATCTTATACATTTATTAAGTTCGCTACCGCTCACTGTAAATGTTAGCATTCGAACCTCGAGTGATCTCACCAACCCTCATCTTAACATCAAAAACTAACCCGCAAGGGGTTACTTTTTGATGTTGCGGAGAGGGAGGGATTCGAACCCTCGGTACGCCATAATAACGTACGACGGCTTAGCAAGCCGCTGCCTTAAGCCACTCGGCCACCTCTCCTAAATAGCTCTAACAATAGCAGGCGATGAAAATCGCATGGTATTGTTAGAGCTATTTAGCCCCGTTCGCGGGGCAAGAATTATAACCCCCCGATCGCGGAGCTAAGTCTTCCAGCGCTCCTATATCACTTTAATCATTAATTATTTCAAGTAGAAATTAGCTTAAGGGATTTTTTTAGCTGGAAATCGTGTTGGTTTTCAAAATTAGCAATAGATTGTTCGTATTGAAAGGTCATGTCTATATCATCTAGTCTATTAATGAGGCGTTCTTTTATGAAGGAATCAATGCTAAAGTTGACTGTAAGGATGTTGGATTTAACCTCTTGATTGATAAGATCAATTTCGATTTTCTGATGGGGGTTTTTTGCTAGAGATTGTTTAATTTCTGTGAGTTTGTTTGTATCTAATTCAATGAGGAGTAAACCATTTTTTAAAGCATTATTTTTAAAAATGTCTGCAAAACTGGGAGCCAGAATCACAGAAAAACCATATTGCATCAAAGCCCAAACAGCATGCTCGCGAGAGGAGCCGCAACCAAAATTATCTCCCGTTACTAAAATCGATGCCTCTTTTCCTAAATCTGTATTGAGTATAAAGTTTGGATTATTGTTCCCATTAGGAAGGTAGCGCCAATCAGAGAAGAGGGCAGTGCTCAATCCTGTTCGTTTGATTGTTTTCAAATGTTCCTTGGGAATAATTTGATCAGTATCAATGTTTGCTTGATCAATAATAATGGCTTGGCCTTTGTGGGTAGTGAATGGATTCATTTTTTATCGTCTATCGTCTATCGTCTAGCGTCTAGCGTAAGTAAACAGCAGAGATTTACGATAATTCTCTAACATCAACAAAGTGACCATGGATGGCTGCTGCGGCAGCCATGGCTGGGCTGACTAAATGGGTTCGGCTACCTTTTCCTTGCCTGCCTTCAAAATTTCGATTTGAGGTTGCGGCACAGCGTTCACCAGGTTTGAGTTTATCTGGGTTCATGGCCAAACACAAAGAGCAACCTGGTTCACGCCACTGGGCTCCTGATTGCAGAAAGATTTTGTCTAGTCCTTCTTGCTCAGCCATTTTTTTAACAGCTTGAGATCCAGGTACAATTATGACTGTTACATCTGAATGAATTTTATTATTATTTATGATCTGAG
>JAHJDR010000314.1 GCA_018812345.1 bacterium
TGTCAGTTTTTTAGGAAAATAAAGCTCGTGTTTTTTTTCTAAACTCATATCTTTATAAAGTTTCTTCCAATAGAGAACACTGTGGTAAAAATGCCCTTTTAAAAACCCCCAATTTCCGCCTAAAGTTAAAATAACACTTATGGGAATGGCATAGAAGGGAAACAATACGAGATAGAGTTCTTTAAATAACAATCCCAGTCCTATAATTAAAGCTATGGTACCCTGAACGCCAAACCGACTTGTAGCAGTATTCAATGAAAACACCACAACAGCAAAAAACAGATGCCAAATATTCCAGGAAGCCACATACATCATAGCAAATGCTATCGATATATTTCCCAAAAGCACACCAAGAGGTCGTGCTCGCGGTACTAACTTACCAAGGCTCATGCGGTTAAAAAAGGGTGTTGTGATAAATATTATCGTTGTGAGTATGTAAAAATGCTGTTCATCAATCTGAACCCTTTCATATAGCTTGAGCCACTGAGTAATGTACAAAACAAGCCAAAATAATATGATATCGAAAACCGTTCCTGTAAAAAGAGCCACCCTCATCATATATGATTTGGGAATAAAAGAGAGGAACCACGAGTACAAAGCAGGATAACCCAAAACCTTGTGTGATTTCATTCTTGGCAACACACGAGGAATTCGATGCCCCTGTTCACGGATGGCTTTAGCTACATTAATCTGCCACCAAGGGTCTGTAGCTGTAATCTCCCTTTTTGTAATAATACAATACAAAGGTATCATGGCACGTACGACAGCTACAATAGCTAATAATAATAGATTCAACTTCATATTTTATTTATTTCTGATATAGATTAGATACCGAGTAACAACCCATTTTTTTTTGTATATTTCCGATAGAGAGTATTTTTATAAAAAAGATTAATGCGTAAATCCAATTTATTCAACATGTTCATAATTGACTTTGTCATTAGAACCTCAGGATATACCTTGGAAAAAACAAAGACAAATAAAGCAATCAGTGAACATAAGGCTCTACCTATGAGGGGTACTTTGCGAGCGAGCACAAACAAAAACAACCAAATATGCGCTAGTTTGCTTACTAGAATCACCTCTTTCTCTTTTATGGTTGGTTGTTTGAGAGGCAGGGCAAAGTTTAAAGGTCCCACTTCAAATCTTTTTGAAGAAACTTTGAAATCATTCGTGTCACACGTAGCTTTTAACTCTGTGTAGGGATAAGGATAAAAAATTGAGTTACTCAAATCATATGTTCCCAGTAAAGCTGCCGTCTTCATTGTTTTAACAGCTAATCGCAATGTCTCAAAAGGAAGCCCAGTCATGGCAAAAGAGCGAACAGGTATTTCATATTTATGACATAAATCGTAAGCACGTTTTAAAATCACGTCAGACATCGGACGCCTAAGAACATCTGCTCGAAATTTGGCATCACCGTGCTCTAGTCCCATCATGATGAGAAAACACCCAGCTTCTTTTAGTGAACGCACAGTTTCCTCATCAACAAGATTAGGACGTGCATGACATGAAAAAGGCAAAGAAATATGCTTTTTATATTCTGCAATGAAGCGCCGAAAAATATTCTTATCCAAATTAATATTACTATCATCAAAACGAACATATTCAGTTTCAGGGTGTTTTTTTATATGGTTTTTGATTTGCTGCACAATGCGAACAGGATCTACATAACGAACATAAACCTTTTTTTGGTGTTTGTAATCTCGCTTCATCCGCTCATTACAACAATAAGCACAATTAAAGGGGCACCCACGTGAAAACATAAACGTTGCCACCTTAGCACGCCCTCCCTTTGAATACTCATAAAGTGTTTTATAATTGAATATTTCACGATCAGGATCAGGAATATCATTGAGAGTCTCAATAACTTCCAATTGATTCTTTATAATTTGACCATCTTTTTTAAAAGCAAAGTTCTTTACGTCCCAATAAGTCTCTTTTGCCTGCAGCCTGCTTAATAATTCGACAAAAGAAAACTCCCCCTCTCCAGCACAAACAGCATCTACATAAGGACTTTGAATAGCATCATCACAAGCCATGCGTCCGTGAGCCCCTCCAACGACTGTAAAAATTGATGGATTATGCTCTTTAACTAACTTTAAAAACCGCTGCGCATATTTGAACATCGGTGTACAAGATGAAAAAGCAACAACGTCCGGCCTTTCTGAAAGATAATCCTGTTCAAAAGCTTTATCAGAAGGAAGCTTTGTCATGTGATAGAATTGGATTTTATGACCCGCCTTTTTCACAGAAGCGTATATCGAAGCCACACCTGTATAAAAACAACCACCAAGCTCTTCTTCTGGGAAATCAGGATAAATTAATAATACATTCATAACACACCTATTTTTTCCATATTTTAAATCTCATTCGCGGTATATCACCTGTCATTGGCAGATATTTCAAAAGAGCTTCGTAAACACTTTTTTTAACATCATCATCTTGCATTGTTCCTGTAATCTTGCTGCCAAAAAACAAACTATAAATTGTTGGCGAATGACTTTCATGCAACAGTGTAAAACCAGAATTATTCCCAAGGGTCAATAAATCTTGGTCTTCACTCACATTAAAGGCAAAACCTGTTGGGGGAACCTTTTTAGTCTTTGTCTTCAATACTGAAAGAGCTTCCTCTAATTTGCCATTGATTAAAGAATAATAAAAGGCCCCTTCTACCGATGGCTCACTCACAAGAAAAACACCACCCGGCTTTAACCACTTAAAAACAGACTTATACACGTCACTTACTTTATCGCCCACATTGCTAATTGAGCCAAGCGCACTCACAAAATCAAGAGAGCCCTCTTGAAAAGCTAAATCACACATATTACCTTTAATATATACTAGTTCTGTAGAATTTATCGCATCTCCACAACGTTTGTAAAATTTTTTTATATTATGCATGTCCATATCGACAACATAAGTTTTTGTCAGAGGCTTTTGTGAAAGAGCGTACTCCACATAGTGACCATCGCCACAACCCAAATCAAGAGCAACACCTTCTTGAGTTGTTAATGCGGCCAACGCTGTGTTGATTGCTTCTTTCCAAGAAGAGCTTTCACACCAAGAAGTGGTATACTGTGCTTGAGCTCTTTCATGAATGCCAATATCAGAACAGGGATTTGTATTTTCTTCTTCAGCATCAACAGGCATCGTAATCAGAACACCTTCTCTGTTATAGAAACAAGAACAAGAAGGGCATGTCAAAACGCTGTCAGCAACATCAAAAAGCACCTTACATTTATAACAAATAAATTCTTCATTTATCATAGTATCATAACCTCACAATACATGTGTAAACATCATACAATCCACTGACCACGCACTAAATTAATCAGACCTGGCAAAGGATCTCTCCATGACCAAATCCCATGCTCGACATTAAATCGAATGGATTGAATATATTCTTTCAAGATAACTGGCCTCTTCACACCCTTTTTTATCTGAATCCAAGAATCCATTAAAGCCAACCACCATCTCTTGCCCTGAGCTTGCTTCGCCTTTGTTAAATCTATGGGACAACCAATAGCGTCTAGGTACTGCGCATACACCAAATTGACACCACAGGCTGTTGCTAAACTATGCCATTTCCAAAGGCGATTGTTAATTTCAAGAAAAGTGAATTTTCCATTATTTTGATCCTGCTTAAACTCAATCTCACAAGCGCCATGATACTTAGCTTCTTTTAAATAACGCAACCCTTGTTCAAGAATCTCTGGGGCATCACAACTTATAGCCATAGCGCAGCTACCATACTCTCTGTTATTACGAATTTTTCTACCTGTAAAAACACCCAATGGTTTATTCTCTTTTGACACATAGCAACCAAACGTAAACAAACCTGTTTCTGGTCCTTGAATTTCTTCTTGGATAAGACATTCCATTCCCTGACATTTTTCTAAAAAAGCTGTCACAGCATTTGGTGAAGTACACTGAACAGCCTGAGCATTAAATAAATGATAAAATTGTTTTCCTTTTCTAGCTTTGACAATAACAGGATATATAAGTGATTCTAAATTTTCCTGCACAGTCTTACCATCCCAAAGAATTGTTTTTGTGACTATCAAACTCGCGCTCTTTGCCTGAAGATACTGAACCCATTTATCTTCATGTTCACACTGCTTTTTCACATCAGACGTAAAAATGAAAACATCTTTTAATTCACAGTAATATTGATTCACAATAGGCAATAATTCTTCTGCACCGGCAAGAAAAAGAACGCCCTTCTTTCCCAAAGAAAGAAGTTCTTCCCCCAATAAAATCAGATCTTGTATAAAAAGACCTGGGGTCTCATTATAGTCACTAACTAAAAAGGAAATGCTATAACGCGAATAAAACCCTAATGCTTTAACATTATAATCTACAGCAATTACAGGCAAACCAGATTTGCCCAAACCTCTGATTTGCCCCAACTCATTAGTAAATGATGCCGGTATCACTACAGGAACATAAACACAGCTATATTTTTTAACCCGCTTTAGAACAGTTGATAATGTTTTTTTATAATGAAACATTGGCGTGTCAATATGTTGATGGCTTGAAACTAGTACCACCCAAATAAGATTTTCATTTTTACAACAAGCCAGCGAATAAAATATACACTAACTCTTTTCTTATATTCTAAACCTGACTGCGACCAATCAAACAACAGCACAGCATATCTTTTGACCAAGTATCTATGAAAACAGGAAAACGTCTGCAGACTCCTTTGTATATCTATTACTTGTCTATGATGCTTGCGAATATACTCTGGTGATAAATGTTCAAACCAAAAAGGCACGATACTTTTTCCACCATTTGGATCTTCTGCAAAAAATGATTTATCATACCAATCAAAGCTTTTTGGAAGAAGGCCGCGTTCTTTAGCCATTTGCTCCATAGTCGTACCTGGGTAGATACGTGCTGTTGCCATGCCAATCGTTGTAATCATGCGCCTGTGTTCTTGAAGAAATTTTATTGTCATCTGGGCATCTTCAGGAGTCTCATCTGGCAGTGATACCATAGTAAAAACCTTCGTTCTTAAACCCAATTCATAGCATTTCTTTAACATTGTAGAAACTTGCTGTGGTGAAATATTCTTTTTAATAGCTTTTAAAACTTTTTCTGATGCCGTTTCTAACCCTAAATCAACACTAACAAGACCTGCTTTTTTCATGAGTACTAAAAGTGACAAATCGATATCAGCCCTTGTTTCTGCATACCATTCAATATCTATTTTTTCCTCAATAAGTTTGTGGCACAACTCTTCTACAAATCTTTTTCTTTTTAATAGATGAGGGTCATTAAAATGGAATGAATGGCAAGACAGAGTACGTTTTTTATCCTTTATTTCTGTAATAACAGATTCAACTGATCGTGTGCGATATTTTTTTCTATTATAAACACAAAAAACACACGAAGCAGGACAACCTCGTCCTGCATGGATTGAGATAACAGGTTTGTTCTTATCATCAAAATTCCGCATATTCATAAATGGAGAATAACTTCCTCCAGGTAAATGCAAATCATTAAGAGCATCATCACGAATATTCAGACAGTCCAAACACTTGTCTGGATTCCTATCAGGATTATGAATAATTTCTCCTTGGAACCTATATGACAAACCATCTATATTTTCTTTACCACTGCCTCTGCCTGCATAATGCTTTAACAATTCATGAAATGTGACTTCACCATCACCACGAACAACATCATCAACGAGAATACATGCCCGCATAACCTCTTCAGCTGTGAAAGAAAAGTGATTACCTCCCAGTACAATTTTTGAGCCTGGCAACTCTTTTTTTGCTACCTGAATTAATTCTAATATGAGAAATCTATTTTCTGTTGTTCCTGTAAAGCCAATAACGTCAAATTTCTTTTGAGAGCACATGGTTTTTAACACTTCAAAATTGTCTTTGCTAACGGTAAGATCAAGAATATCTGCTTGAAAATCTCCCGTAGTACGCAAATAACTAGCTAGAAAAAGCAAAGAATAAGGATACATATTCCCTATTTTTGAGGTAACAACTCTTGGAGTTGCTGGAGAATTAACAAGCAATATATTTAACATCAATAATTCCTCAAATTACTCAATGTGATAAGAACAAGCTTTTGTTCTATTAATTATTTTAAGTGATGCCTTGGCTTTTTAAAAACCTCTTGAAGAGATATTGATCATCTCTCAGTCAAAGCTCAATGCTGGCGACTGTTTTTTAACTAACTCAATATATTCTTTGCCAGAAAAACCTTTCAATCGATTGCGCCACATAGCTTCACCGACCTTCAAGCCTGCTGCATGTAATCGAATAACAGGATCTTCACCAAGATAGGCTGTTGTAACTGACATATAACCAAAAGGAGCTGGGTTATTAGGTGTAATATTTGCACCCTTATTTATAACCCATTCGGCATCAATCTGCCCACATATATGTAAAATGTGACACCCTTTCCAGAAAGAATGATCATTTTGAATCAAGCCTTGCTCACCAATCAACATTATTTTTTTGTGGTGTTCTAAAACAACAATGATATCTATATCAGATGACAACAAAATATTTTTTTTTGTCTCAGGTAATACGTCAATTCTTTCAACAACAACACCCTTTTGTTTAAGAATACTTTCTGTTTTTTCAACAAAAATACCTGAACCAATAAGAGCTATTTTTTTATCTTTTAAGCTATAGCCTTCATCATTCAGTAACCTTGCTACTAGCAATCCTACATAATCAAACATTTTCAGCCTTTGATCTTCTTCATCTGTACCCATCACCATGATCCCTTTTTGTTGACACGCCTGGAGGTCAATGTCTTCTTGACGATGCTCCCATGGCTCAAACATCAAAGGAACTACAGCTGTGGGTTTCATGAACCGTACCATTTTTTCATCAATAGGCCTCACAAAGCCCAAATTAGTAATTACATCAGCTTCTGAAATAAACCGTTGTAGAGGATTCAATCCAAACTCAATTTGATCAGACACATGCCATTTTTCGGCAAGTTTCTTTGTTGTTTTAATAACGTCCGACGCTTTGGCATATTGTGAATCCCTTGTAACAGCCTTAACCCTTGCTCCGGCCAAAGCGGCAATAAGCGGCGTTACAATAAACGGACCACTCGCTGCCTCCGTTAGAACAACCGCCTTTTCAAGGTTAAGATCAAAGTCCTGGATTGCCTTATCAATAAGTATCTTTGTTTTTTCTAAATTCATCATTTATAAGAAGTAACCTGACCATCCAAATAGATACGACACCACCATTCAAAACACAATAGTGACCAAATTGGTAATCGATGATTCGCTTTACCGCTGCAATGCTCCTCTAATATTTTATCAACAGCTTTTGGTTCTATGAACTCTCGATAAAGAGATTTCTTATCATGTAGAACTTTCTTTACGTAAGCAATACCTTCACCGCGATACCAAGATTCATCTGGCGCGCTAAAACCTTGTTTAGGACGATTGATAATATTTGAAGGCAAAAGTGAGCTCATAGCGTTTCTAAAACAGTTTTTCCCATCATTAGTATCTTTAAAATATATTGCAGCCTTGTGAAAAGAACTTTCATCAAGCCGTTTCATCTCTTTTAAATTTTTCAACTTATGCTTAATAGGTATACGCTGTGCAAAGTCCACAAGATCATTATCCAACAACGGCACCCGCTCTTCTAAACCATGGGCCATAGACAGTTTATCTTGTACAATAAACAAACCATGCATAAACGTTTTAATCTCAAAATATAATGAATTAGCAATATGATCTTCCGGCGTATCGTATTGCAACATGGGATTGAACGTAAAAACTCTCGACAAGATATTTTTTGTATCTTTAACCTCTACTTTATTCCAGGCGTTGGCTGTAAAAAAATGAGATTTGTTTTCATCTAAAACGATTCGTTGCCACTCCTTATAATAATTATCAAAAAACGCCTTTTGATCAAAAGAGCGAAAGGAACGATAATAACGCCAGGGATAACCACCATAAAGTTCATCTCCACCGCCACCCGACAAACAAACTTTAACAAACTTTGAAGCCAAACGAGCAATATAATAATTTGGGTAGGACATCCCTAAACGTAAATCTTCTAAATGATAAACAACCTTGGGCAAAACCCGATCTATTGCATTAACACCAATAACCTGCTCATAATGTTCTGTTTTATAATGGCTTGCTAAAAGCTCTGCATCACGCCGCTCATCAAAGTTTGCTTCACGACCTGTAACTTCTGACATATCAAAACCACACGTAAACGTTGAAATATGTGGTATTTGTTTTGAAGCAATGGCCACAATAGAAGCCGAATCCATGCCACCAGAAAGATATGATCCTACAGGAACATCAGCAACTAACTGTCTCTCTATTGCTTTCTTAATTAATCTCAATGTTTCTTCCTGGGCCTCTTGTTCTGTCATCTTCTTATCACGATTTGTAAAATCATAATCCCAATAAGAACATTTGTTACACTCTGAACTTCCTTTTTTAAAGGTTATTATATTAGCCTGAGGAACCAGATAAATACCTTTAAAAAGAGTGTGATAATTGAATAAATTCTGAAATGTAAAATATTCATTAAGAGCATTGTGGTTAATGCCTACAGAAACACCAGGATACTTTAGTATAGCCTTTATCTCAGAGCCAAACAGAAGAGTGTTTCCATCAAATTTGTAATACAGAGGTTTGATACCATAACGATCACGAATAAGATAAA
>JAHJDR010000315.1 GCA_018812345.1 bacterium
GTTCTTATCAAAAAAATCATCATCAATAAGATCTGGGAAATCAAAATCATCGCAGGATACACAGAGGAAAGACATCATTATGATTATGCCTATACAAAGCTGTCTTATAATCTTCATAAAACCTCCATTTTTATTGCATTATTGTGCTTCATAGGATGCCCTAAAACATTTCATATATTAGTGAACAGGAACTTTCTCTATGTGAAGGGTCACATGTGCATTCTAAAGTGTCTTCCCAGTAGTGTTCATACATGGCACATGTACAAACAAGATCAATGGATGGTTTTCCATATTTATCGAGAAAATTGATTTCAAAATCGAATGTATCATCAGGATAGATAATTCCAGACCAAACAAGTTCGCTCATAGAAGTCTCAAAATCCATGTAGATTCCATATGAATAAGCTCTAAGAATTATTGGCAGGTCTAAATTAGCACCTTCTTTATCAGTGCAGGAAGAACCCCCCTCATTTATTTCCCATGTTCCGATAAAATATCTGACAACATCTTTATTTATAGGTTCTAGAAAACTAATACCACCTGTGGTGTCATCTGAATTTTCAGCATTAAGCTGACCTTCATAATCCCCTTCTTCTTCGCTAAAATTATCAAATTCATTATCTTTATCAAAAAAACTCTCCCAGCATTCATTGAAAGATTCTTCATCAAACCTCATTAAATCCAAAGCATCTATAGTAGAACTAGAAAGCATATCTATGCACTCTTGTTCGCTCAAGTAATCCGAGTGAGCATCATCTTCATCCTCATATTCACCTTCATCTTCATCATTACTTGTGTCATCATCTGGATTACTTGAACCACTATCATCATCAAAAAAACTGCCTACTTTATCGAGAACATCGTCTTCAATATCGCCTTTAATCTTGATGTCGCCACAAGAAATTATGGTAATGCTGAATATGATTAAAATTATGCTTGTACAAAGCTGTCGTGACATGTTCATAAAACCCCCTTATTAAAAAAGCCCTTATCACCTAAGGGCTTTAGAGTTATTTGTTTTCGTTATACCAATTTAGCTGCAAACTTTTTTACATCTGGATTGAAAGAATCTGTGTTTGAAATTGTTTCGTTACAAGCACTCCAGTTATTCCAACGAATACCATCAGGATTTGATCTGATGTGTGGTTGAACGTAAGTGCCACTTTTTTTGTAGTATCCTCTCACCCTTACTTGTGCAAAATAGTCATTGCTTGTTTCAGTCATTGCAGGTCTGTTGATGTGTTTTGAAGTTTCATTGTTTAACTTATAACCTGCAAAAGCTGTTGCGTTAATCAGTATTAAAGCTACTAAACTTGTTAAAATTATTACCTTTTTCATTATATTCTCCTTTTAAAGATTTTGTTTCCCCTTCTATTAGTACACAGCGGTAGAATTCAAAAAACCGAACAAATAAATTGTAAAAAAGCTAACTATATGAAATCACATAGATATGGCGCAGGATTTCAAAACAACAATTCATCTGGTTAACAAGGCTAAGTCGGGAGAAGATAAAGCCCTTAATTTATTATTAGATAGATATATGGAGAGAATTCTCCGAATCGTTCGCATGAGATTGGGCAATAAACTTAGACAAAAAACTGAGTCTATGGATATTGTTCAAGAGGTCATGATCAGAGCTATTAAAGGCTTTGATAAATTTGAACTTAAAAATGAAGGAGCCTTCATCCATTGGATTAGCAAATTGATTCAGAATGAGATTAGCGATTTGGCAGATTACCATAAGGCGCAAAAACGAGATATGGATAAAGAATACAAGAAGCCAAAAGAAACAGATGATAAAAACCGTTCGGTTATTGGCCAAACTCCCGCTAAAAGTATGTATAGACCAAGTTTTCAAATTCAGCTTAAAGAAGATGTTCTTCATTTAGAGCATGCCCTTGATGAGCTGAAAGAAGAACAGCGTGAAATTATAATCATGAGGCAGTATGAGGGTATGACTTTTAATGAAATTGGTGATGAATTAAACATTAGTGAAGATGCTGCTCGCATGAAATTTGCTAGGTCTATGGATAAATTAACAGATATAATGACAAAGGATTAAGTGAAAGAAGATATAAACAAAATCTTTCA
>JAHJDR010000316.1 GCA_018812345.1 bacterium
CGTTTCTGGCCATATAACGAGTTTAGCACCATCTTTGACAGCTTTATTTGTCAGCTTAAAATAGGTATTTAAAATATCTTGAGCAAAGACCCAATTCCATTTTTTATCTTGAGCAATGTTGCCTTGTATTAAGGCTATGTTGAGGCTTCTCTTGGTAATTTTATTTTGTTCGTAAATTTGATTGCTTAAGAAACTCAAGTACAAAGAAAGAAGAATGAGGACAAAGACAACAACAAATCGCACTACCATTTTATCAACCTGACGTCTGTGGATAAAGACCAGAAAACCGCCAGCGAGCAATCCATTAATAAGATAAATGAAAAAGGATAGTCCATAAATACCAGTATGATCTATCCATTGAAAAAAAGGTAACCACTCTCCTAACGCATAGGGAGGGATGGCCCAGGGAAAGCCATTAAAAGGAAAATAATGAGCAATGACATCGCGTGTGGTCATGAATAACGGTAATAATATGAGAAGGGGGATTTTGGTGACATGATTTATCCAGGATGCCATTGATAGAAAAAGTGCAAATAATAAACTTAAGATTATACATTGGCCTGTGAGGCACAAAAAAGACATGGGAAAGCTGAGACCACCAAATTGTTGCATGGCTGTGATGAGCCAATAATAAATGCCATAATTGGCAATGATACCACTTAAGAAACAGAGAATAAACTTATGCCAAAATTTGTGACGATGAATGCCAATGACCAATGGCACAACAAAAAACCAGACAAAAAACCCCATGTCAGGAAAGTGATATCCTTTTACAACAAAGGGATACATGAGGAATGAAAGGATGCCTGTTAGGATAACAGCATTGACAGATGTTTTAGTGAAGAGGGATGTTTTGTATTTATGCTTTGGCATATTGTTTTCTATTTATTCTTTCGGTTCTCAGGTTCACAGGTTCGCTGGTTCGCTGGATGAAAAAATTAGTTTCCGACGTTCCTTGGTTTATATATCTTTTTTAATGCCTTGCTTTCAAGCTTTTGCATGCTGAGACATTCTTTTTCTGTTGCATGATCATAGCCCATTAAATGTAAGATCGAGTGAATAATGAGAAAAAGAACTTCTTTTTGCAATGAAATGCCTTGCGCTTTGGCCTGTTCATGAGCGCGATCTAATGAGATGAGGATATCACCTAAGTGTTTGCCTTTAAAGTGGGTTGCTTTGCCGATAGTTTTATTTGTAACAGCAACAGCGGGAAAACTCAGCACATCGGTAGGCTGATTAATATTTCTAAAAATATTATTTTGCTTTTTAATGAAGGCATTTGAGGTGAGCGTAATTTCCAAACTTGTTTGTGTAAGCTTAAAAAACTTAAGTGCCTTTTTTACGTTTGTCTTTAAATAAGGAAGAGATATTGTCTTTTTTGGGTTCTGGTTGACTATCAAGATATAAGGGTGATTCTTCATTTTCTTTGCTCACAATAGTTAGGTTTGATTGTTTAGCACTTTCTTGATCTTCTGGATACTCTATGCGTTGATGATATATGCCGCCGATAAGCGTTTTGATGAAAGCTTCGGTGATCAAGTAAAGGTCTCGAAGAGTTAAGTCACATTCACTTAATTGTCCATCAACAAAGTGCATGTTTACAAGTTTTTCTACCAGAGCACGTATTTTTTGTGGAGACTTATCTTGCATAGAGCGGACAGCGGCTTCAATGGTATCGGCCATCATGACCACACCTGATTCACGTGTTTGTGGTTTAGGACCTTTATAGCGATAATCTTTTTCATCGATTTTAGAGGCTTCTTCACCTGCCTGCTCTCTTGCCTTGTGATAAAAATAGCTGATGATCTTTGTTCCTTGGTGTTCTGGTATGAAATCTGTGATGACTTTTGGTAGCTTGAATTCTTTTCCCATATCAAGCCCATCTTTAACATGAGCTTCCACAATCAACGCGCTCATGGAAGGAGATAGCTGGTCATGAGGATTATGGTTTTTTTGGTTTTCGACGTAATACTGTGGTTTTTTCATTTTGCCAATATCATGGTAATAACTAGCGACTCTTGCGAGTAAGGCATTGCCTTCGATAGCGTGTGTGCCAGCTTCTGCAAGAACACCAACAAGTTGGCTATGATGATATGTTCCGGGTGAGCGCACGATCATCTCTCTGAGTAGAGGATGATTCATATTGGCAAGTTCTAGTAGTTGAATATTTGTTGTATAATTAAAAAGAGTTTCCATTATAGGGGAAACAGCCAAGAGTGTTAGCCCCGCAAAAACACCGCTCATAAAGGCAAAGATGCAGTTCGTAAGCATTTCAAAATAGTTGAGTGCTGATGAGGTCGAAAAGGTTGTTATGATAGTGAGCACAGCCACAATAACAATGTTACCAGCACCCAAGATTAAGCAGCGACTTAAGACACTAGATCTTTTTTCAACATGACCAATGAGGTGTGAGGCAATGATGGAGCTCAAAAAATAGTACGCTGTCATGATATAGTTGTTTTCCATAAACATGCCAGCGAGAAAACTAATGACAATTGAAAAAATGAGGGCGATTTCAGCATTGAGAATGTAGCGCACCATCATGGCGCCAGCAGCAATGGGAATAAGATAATAGAATGCAGACAGACTGACAGCAAAAGGGAGCGTGTCCTGTAGTGAGCTAGCAATAAAACCACCAAAACGTAAGCTGGCAACAAATACGGTGAGCATGACACCTATAAATACAATGTCATTTGTATTAGGATTAAAGTGAACAATGTGTTTTTGTGCGTAGAAGTAAACAGAAAAAAGGATGATGAGAACAATAAGAAAGACACCTAAACGTTTTAAGACGATATTTGTTTGTAAATGGGCTTTGCGTATACCGCTCAGAATGGTGATGTGTCTTTTTGTGTAACGCTCTCCTCTGAGGATGATATTCTGTCCTTTTTGTAGCTTATGGACAATGCTTTCAACACCGTTAACGGCACGTTCACGTCTGTGTTCTGTTTCACTTTTGTCGATGGTAAAATTGACCTTAATAAGTGAGGGAGTAAGGCTGAGGGCATTTTTAAATGTCGCCTCATCGATGTTAGTAATGCTTAACTTTTTTTGCCAATAATCGAGATCACTTTTGCTAAAGAAATCTTTCGCATCACTTAAATTTATGATATGGGAAAAATCAGTGAGGTACTCTTCTTTGAGTTGTTTGTTTTCGCTTAAAACACGCATGACAATACCAAGGTTTTCTTGCGTGGGAAGCTCTGCCTTGTCATGAATAATGGGGCGTTTTTGCAAAAAGGCAATGAGTGTTGTGAGCGCTGATTCGAGTTCCTGAGAAAAATTTGTTTTACGAATTATTTTGAATTCACTGTCGAGTAGTGTGGTTCCTATTTTGTCGAAGAAGTCTTGTTTGATGCGTTCTTCTTCTTCTTTTGTTAGCTTGTTGGCCGTGGGGTTTTCTTCAAGAATTTTGACAATTTGATTGCGGGCACTGGTAAAGCTCGTATTAATGTTTGCGCTTCTGAGTTCTGGTAAATTGACATCATAATCGTATACTTGTGGGGAGCTAGCTGCAGCCTGGTCTTTTAATTTTTCTGTGGCTTCTGTATCTTCAACTTCATAATTCTGATCAGCGCGGATGTTTTGTGTGGCAATGCCACCTTCATAAACATTAGAAGGTGTCTTATCCATAGAATAAGTCATGAGTGCTGTAATGAGCATGGAAAAACCGAAAAGGAGCATGACCTGGATGAGGGCCTCATGTCTTTTTATTTGAATGCTTTTTGTGGGAAGCATTTTTTCGTTTTTGCTTTCAAACATATATTTCATTGTGAGACGGTAAACAAGAGACGTGCTGGCGTCTAGCGTCTAGCGTCTAGCGTGTATTCATGGTTCTTTTGTGGCTTTTTCGTATGCTCTTACAATTTCGGCAACGAGTGGGTGGCGCACAACATCTTTGTCAGAGAACTGATGGATCGCAATGCCATCAATGTTAGCTAAAATGTTCAATGCTTGTTTTAGTCCAGATTTTGTTTCTTTTGGTAAATCAGTTTGTGTAATGTCGCCTGTAACAACGGCTTGGCAATTATCGCCTATACGCGTGAGAAACATTTTCATTTGCTCTTTCGTGCAATTTTGTGCTTCATCAAGAATAACATAGCTATCATTTAATGTGCGACCGCGCATAAAGGCAATAGGAGCAATTTCAATCTGACCGACAGCGATCATGCGTGCCACTCGTTCATAATCGATCATGTCATGAAGGGCATCATACAGCGGGCGCAAATAAGGGTTAACTTTTTCAGCGAGATCACCAGGGAGAAAGCCTAGTTTTTCACCGGCTTCAACGGCAGGTCTTGTCAGAATGATACGCTCGACATCACCTCTTATGAGTTTTGACATGCCCATTGCCATGGCAAGATATGTTTTGCCTGTTCCGGCAGGGCCAATACTGAGTGTGATATCATGGGTAGAAATTGTTTTGACATATTTTAGCTGGTTGGGTGTACGCGGTGAAATTCGTTTTTTGGGAAAACTGATGACAAATTTTTTAAGTTCTTCTTTTAGTGTGAGGTCTTGTTCAATCTGGTAGAGACGTAAAGCATCAGTAATATCACTTTTTGTAATGTTGTTTTTAATCTTTGCCTTTTCTTGTAGGTTGAGTAGGCATGTTTTAGCGACAAGAACATTTTGTTCAAGGCCTTCAATAAAGGCGATATGGCCTTGGCTTTTAATAGATACTGACAGGCTTTTTTGTAAGTACTTGATATGCTTTTCTCCAGCACCAAAGACAAGTAGTGCCAGCGCATTGTTTTCTAAAACAATTTCTTCACTATAAAGGTTATTAGGAACACTTTTTAACTTTGCTTTGCTCATATGATTTTGTACTGAGTACTGAGTACTGAGTACCAAGTACTAATAATCATTCCCCAACAATAGTTATAACAAATTCTCTTCGTCCAGCTTTGGGTTCAAAATCAAATGCCAGTATTTCATGAAAAGGACTGGAATTAAGGCGTCCGGCTTCAAAAGGAACTGTGATTTCGAGTCCACACTGTGCTGCCATGAGATGAAATTTGTTCGCCCCCGTTCCTGATCGTCTGGAAGTTTTGCTCTCATCACTCTGAGCAAACATTTTTTGAACACTGTCTAAATATGCTTGATGCAGTTTTGCGTCATTTTCCATCAGTTTTACGCCGATTGTGCCATATGATGAAATGATATGTAGAAGCCCTGATTTAGCTTTGGAATCAGCGAGACAACGTTTAGCATCATGTGTGAGCGTTAAAACAGTTGGTCCTCCGCGGCTATTGAGATAGGCTTTATGCGTGTAATACATTGTTTTATTTTAGTAAGATTGTTGGGAGAGTGCAATTTTAATCGTTATTCGGTTGTCGGTTATAGGTTATCGGTTGTCGGTTATCGGTTGGCGGTTATAGGTTATGGGTTGTCGGTTATAGGTTCTCGTTTATCATATTTCTGTTAAACATCAATAATACCAAGTGATTAGATAAAAATTACAAACAACGATAACCGATAACCGCCAACCGATAACCGATAGCCGAGACCGATTGCAAAACAACTAAGTTCGTGATATCATTATAATGTATAGATGTTTTTTTCATGGAAGTGAAAAAAATGAGATTATTCGCAATTTTCAGTGACTGATGAGCCGATAATAAGTTTGGATAGGTGTTTATATATGAAGATTGTTAATCGCCCGCTAAGCGATTTAAATAAAACCTCAAATAAGTCGTCAAATACCAAAGGTACATTTGATAAAATGCTTGGTCAGCACCTTGATGTGGCCCGTGGCAAGGTATCTCCCATCAATCAATCTCAAGGAATGATGAATCAATTAAAGGGAGTGGGTGATGGTGAGTTTGATTTTGCGGACAATCTTGAAGGACTCAAAGATATGGATGCTGAGTATTATAACAAGGGATTGCGTAAAAAAACCTTGGCGGAAACGTTTTCAGCGCGCAATACAACAAAGCTTGAGTCTCGCATTAATCGCTTTCAACACATTATTGCCACGAAAGCCAAAAAATATAACTTAGACCCTAATTTGTTAGCAGGATTGATCAAACAAGAATCAAATTTTAATCCCTATGCTGTGAGTCACTGTGGCGCCATGGGGTTGGGGCAACTCATGCCTGAAACAGCACGTTATTTGGGTGTGACAGATCCTTTTAATGCCGCACAGAATATTGATGGCGCTGCTAAATATTTACGAGAACAACTTGATAATTTTGGTGGTAGTACCGACAAAGCCCTGGCAGCCTATAATGCGGGACCAGGCGCTGTGAAACGGCATGGTGGTATTCCTCCCTATAAAGAAACACAAAACTATGTACGTTCCATCCGATCACATGTGAATCAAATCTCAAAGTTAGATGTGTTTACGCCTGGTGAAGTGAAGAAAAAAGTGTAGGCTCGGTTTTCGTTGTCCGGTTACCGGTTACCGGTTTTTGGTTTTCACGGACAACGGAAACCGGTAACCGGACAACGAGTTAAAGATTTTTTTCCTTTTCAAAAACAAAGCGACGAATGGCTTCTTTAGAGGCAATGTGTTTTTCTTTGTCTTCGCCAGAGGTGGCTTCTGGTACAACAAAACTAATGCCTGTTATGTAGTTATTTTGTTGTTGTTGTTCTGTATCTGAATAGACGACAATCCCATCAGTTTCAAAATGAAAATCTTCATTTTCTAAAGGGAGTTTTATACTAAAGCGGCACACAACATTTTTATTCAAGGGAGTAGACAAACGAAGGCGTAATCCCCCCTCACTAATGTTAATGAGTTGGGCTGTCATGAGTTCACCATAAACCTGAAAGCTAATGGGAATGAATTCTTTAAACTCATAGCGCATGCTCGCACGTCTGTTTGTTAGTGAATAATCTAAGCTGCTAAAGTCGATAACATAGAGGTAAAGCTCCATGTTTTCTTTAGGATTTGTTGTGATAAGAAGACATGTTGGTGCGTCAAACTGTACAATGCCAGCTTCCCCTTGGGCCAAGAAATGACCACCGTCAATTTTTTCTGGAAGAGGTTCTTTGGCAGTAAAAAATAACTGGTTAGCTTTGACATGTATGATGGGGTAAGCATGTGTGAGATCACCTTCTGTAAAAAAGATGTAGCGCGTCTTAGGATCGAGAATATTTTTTAAATCCATGACTTAAAACTATGCCTGAATTTTCAATAAGAATCAAATTTATTAGGTTTCTTCTACGATAGACGACAGACGCTAGACGATAGCACGCTAATTCTTTTTCCGCCCCTTTTTCTTTACATTCTGTTTTGTTTCCAACCATTCTAAGGCTTGAGCCAGAATAATTGTTTGGGGGTCCATGTCTTTTGGAATGGCGGCATTTGTTCTCTTGTGTTTGATATAAGGGCCATAGGGGCCATCATAAATGCTGACAGGTTCGTTATCATCAGGGTGTTGACCCAAATCTTTGATGGGTTTTGCTTTAGCGCGACCGCGTGTTTTCTTGGGTTGGCTGAGGAGTTCGAGAGCGCGTTCAAGTGTGATGGTTGTGGGGTCATCGCCGTCAGTTTTTTTGAGTGAGCGATAATCTTTACCATCTTTTCCTTGGTCATAACAAATAAAAGGACCAAAGCGCCCAATGTTTGAAAAGATGCGTTTTTCTGTTTCAGGATGGTAGCCTAGAGTTTTAGGGAGGCTAAGTAATCCTAAAGCATAATCAAACTTTACGTCTTCTGGTTTCATTCCCTTTGGTAGTGAAACGCGTTTGAGCTTTGTTTTTTCTTCTGAGGCGTCTCCCAATTGTACATACGGACCGTAACGACCATCTAAAACAAAAACAGGTTGGTCTGTTTCAGGGTGTTTGCCTAAAATTTGAGGACCTTCTTCTTTTTGTTTTAAAATCTGTTCGATTTTTGTCATGTCAAGGTCAGCAGGGGCAACGGTTTCAGGAATAGTCGCTTTCACAATTTCCCCATCTTTTTCGAATTCAAGATAAGCACCAAAGCGTCCAATGCGAACATTAACATCAAGATCGCTCAAATTTATGGATCTTGCTTTATCAGGATCAATTTCTTTTTCATGGGCTTCAACTTGTGTTTTAAGTCCATCAGCACCTAAATAGAATTTTTTCAAATAAGGGAGCCACTCAGCATCACCCGTTGCAATGTCATCAAGTGTGTTTTCCATGTCTGCCGTAAAGCCAAGATCAACCAGATGGGGAAAATGATTTTCTAAAAGATGCACAACAGCAAAGGCCATGAACGTTGGCTGTAAAGCATTGCCTTTCATAAGTACATAACCCCGATCCATGATCGTGGATAAAATAGTGGCATAGGTTGATGGGCGACCAATGCCTTCTTGTTCCAGTTTTTTCACCAAAGAGGCTTCTGTATAGCGAGCTGGTGGTTGTGTTTCGTGAGACAGGCTTTCAATGCCTTGGCATTTTGGTTTGTCACCAACAGCTAATGAGGGCAAAGATATTTCTTGGCTATCAATAGCTGCATCTGGATCATCAGAGCCTTCTACATAGGCTCTAAAGAAGCCTGCAAAGTCTATTCTTTTACCGCTGGATCTAAAAATACAATCATTCACTTCTATATCTGCGGAAATAAATGTGAGTTGGGCATCAGCCATTTGTGTGGCCACAGTTCGTTTCCAAATCAGCTCATAAAGGGCAAGTTCTTTGCCTGAGAGTCCTGTTTCTTTGGGTGTTTGAAATTCATTGCCAGCAGGTCTGATGGCTTCATGGGCTTCCTGGGCATTTTTGGATTTTGATTTAAAATGTCTGGGTTCTGGGCTGAGGTAATTTTTACCATAAAGAGATGTCACGCAGTTTCGAGACGCTGTAATGGCTTGGTTAGAGAGGTGCACAGAATCTGTACGCATATAAGTGATAAACCCTTGTTCGTAAAGTCGTTGCGCCAGTTGCATTGTTTGGCGCGCGGGAAGTCTGAGTTTGCGGTTGGCTTCTTGTTGCAACGTTGATGTGATGAATGGGGGATAAGGTCTGCGAATAGAGGGTTTTTCATCAATGGTTTTTACAGACCAAGGTAGTTTTGAAATATTTTCTTGGATCTCTTTGGCTTGTTTTTCGCCAAGTAGAAGGACGTCTTTTCCTTCTTGAATTTGTCCCGTGTTTTCATCAAAGTCTTTGCCTGTGGCCAAGCGTTTCCCATTGTAGCTCACCATGATGGATTCAAAATCTTGTTCTTTGTGATTTAAGAGGGCTTTTAAATCCCAGTAGGTTCCTTTATGGAAGTTACGTCGTTCAATCTCACGCATGACAATAACTCTAATGGCAACAGATTGTACGCGGCCAGCTGATAAACCATAAGCAATTTTTTTCCAAAGCAGTGGAGACAGTGTGTAGCCCACAAGTCTGTCAAGAATACGTCTGGTTTCTTGAGCGCGAACAAGGCGGTCATCAATTTCACGGCAATTGTTTATGGCTTCAATAATAGCTTCTTTGGTGATTTCATGAAACACCATTCGTTTTGTTGGGATTGTGGGTTTTAAAACTTCTTGTAAATGCCAGCTAATGCTTTCTCCTTCGCGATCTTCATCGGTAGCGAGTATAAGTTCTTCAGATTCCTTGAGTTTTTCTTTAAGCTCTTTAACGACTTTTTTCTTTGTTTTGGGAATGAGGTAGAAAGGTTGAAAATTATTGTCTACATCAACACCGAGTTTTGTCCATTCTTTGGATTTATGCGTTGCTGGGATTTCTTTGGCTGATTTAGGCAGGTCGCGGATATGCCCGAGGCAAGAGGTTACGTAGTAGCCTTTGGGTAAGAATTTTTTGATGGTTTTGGCTTTTGTGGGTGATTCAACGATTACAAGTATAGACATAAATTTATCCTTATATATATAACACTCTTTCTAAGTCGGGTCGTTTGGCAGATGTTGGGGATGAAGATCAAGGACTTTTTAGTCGCTAGTCTCTAGTCGCTAGTCTCTAGCAATATTTATTGTCTGCTGTACCCCCAAATCAATCCTCAGTCCTGTCATAATACTTTGTTCTATCTGGTTTAATTCATCTGTAG